>JAJFBJ010000038.1 GCA_020697375.1 Nitrospira sp.
TCCGTGTGAAGGCATCGATCAAATCTCCGTTGGCGGCGCCATAGACCACGAACATTTTATCGATGCCCTGTTCCGCCAATGTCTGGATGATGAAGTCCGCGACTTTGATCATCGAAACTCCTTTCCCTTTCCTGCTTGCTAGGCTGCCGGCCTGGCTGCCGCGTCGTGATGTCGCCGGGGTACCCGGTGCCGGCACATGTCCGCCACATGGGTGGCGACTCGCTCACCGAACGTCTGTTGAAGCATGGTCTGATAACGAGCGCTTCCGAAATATTCCAGAAAGGCGCGATCACGAAATGCCAGCACTTGCGTCGCGGTCACTGTGTCGGTCGGCAAGGGACAGGTGTCATAGGCATGTTGTGAATAGCCGATCCATCCGGGCCCGCCTCTGTCGTCCGGCAAGGCCCATCGTTTCTGTTTCGCGAGGTCGTACAGCGGGGAACCGGGATAGGCCATGGCACAGTAGAAGTTGGCCCACTCCGTGTTGAGCGTGAGAGCGAGATCCAATGTTGCGCACATGCTGTCCACGCTGTCGTCGGGCAAACCGAAGATATAGTTGGCCGCCACGTGGATGCCGTACGAGCGGATCTTGTGGACGGTCGCGATGATGTCACGTTCGCCGAACCGGCCTTTCTCCACGCCGTCGCGGACGTGCTGGCTGCTTGATTCAATGCCGAGACCAAGCCAGGTGAATCCCGCTCGAGCGAGTTTGTCCAGCACCTCGTCCTGCACCGTGTCGACTCGAGCATAGGCCCAGATGTTGAGGCGGTATCCCCGTTCGATGATCCGGTCGCAGATCCCGATTACATGGCGCCGGTTCAGCACGAACATTTCATCCGGGATTTTTATGTTGCTGATCCCATATTCCCGGACCAGCCGGTCTATTTGCCCTATCACGTTGTCGGGGCTCCAGGTCCTCAGCATGGGTACGGAGAAGGGAGCGTTGATGCAGCAGAACGAGCAGGCGAAGGGGCAACCGAGGCTGGTTTGCAGCGAGGCATAGGGACTTCGCGCATCCAGATTGCCGAAGCAATGCCAGTTGTGGGCGCGATAACGGCTCATGTCGAGAAGATCCCAGGCCTGGCCTGGCAACTCATGATCCAGATCCCTCAGCAACGGCGCCGGCGCATTGCCGACCGGCGTCCCGTCCTCCATGTGCCATAGTCCCGGAACGTTTCGCAGAGAATGCTGAGGGGCTCGCAACGCGATGAGCAGGCCTAGAATGGTGGCCGGCCCTTCGCCCTGACAGACATAGGTATAGGGCTCTTCAAGCAGGGTGCGCTTGGGAAGAGCGGAAGCATGGGTGCCCATCACCAGTGTGGGAATGCGGCTCAATCCGTTGAGAATCTCACACACGTTCCGACCGGCCGGCATGCATTGAGTGGATGCGGAAGGCTGCTGGCCATACATGACGAACACCGCGAGTCTCGGGGCTGTCGCCGCGATCTGTTCCGCGGTTTGCTCATGGGTCAAGCCCCGCGCTTCCGCATCGAGGATTTCGACGGAACAATTGTGTTGCCGCAGAAACGTCGCGAGTAAACCCGACCACACCGGCGGTTCAATCGCGGCGAAGTCACGGCTGAGCGCCTGATACACCTGCGCCCGACTGGGGGGGGTGACGAGCAACACATCAAGCGGCTTGGGCACGGCAACCTCCAAGTTCCCTGGCAAAGGCGATCGTCCGCGAGACCCCTTCGAGGACCTCCTCCTCATGGCCGCAAGCAGCCAGTCGAACAAATGAGGAGAAGGTATCGCCGAAGCTCCGGCCGGGCGTGACGGCGGTGTGATACTCATCGAGCAGCCGACGGCAAAAGGTCATGTCGTCGAGTCCTGTGCGGGCGATATCCACGAAAAGATAAAAGCCGGACATAGGACTTTGGCATCGCAGGAACCCCGACAGGTTGATGCGGTCATGACACGATCCGATCAAGCGGGCACAGCGCGTCCGGACCTCCCGCACATAATCATCGAGCACCGCCAAACCCGCAAGGCAACCGAGCTGGGTAAAGGCGGGAAGGCAGGAATATAACGTCGAATTGGACAGCGCCAGTTTCGCGGAGACGGCCTCGTGAGCGATGGCATACCCCGTTCGAAATCCTGGAATCGAGCAGATCTTGGAAAATGAGGACATCGTCACGACATGACCGGACCGCGCGGTCGCCAGGGTCAAACACCTGTCCTCGAATGTCAGATCGACATAGGTTTCGTCGCTCAGGAGCCAGATCCCTGCCTCCTCGCAGCGCTCGGCGACTTCGCGCAGGATGGCGGGAGCATAGACGGCGCCGGTGGGATTGTTGGCGTTGTTGAGGATGATCGCCCTTGCCCCGGCCGCGAGAGCCGTTTCAACAGCCTTGCGCGTGAGATGAAATCCATCGGCTTCAGCCAGCGGCACAGGGATGACTTGGAGTCCAAGATGCGTCGCGGCCGCCCAATAGGAAGGAAAAGCCGGCGTAAATAATACGACCCGGTCGCCCGGGTCGCAGGTAATGTCGAGGAACTGATGAATCAGGAGATTGGCCGGACTGATGACGACATGGGAACCAGTCAGCGCCTGGCCCGTCAAGGAGGTATAGCGAGCCGCCAGCGCGGCCCGCAATTCTTTCACACCCGCCATCGGCGCATACCCGAGGTGTTGTCCACGTAACGCCTGCATGGTCGCTTCGATAATGTGAGAGGGAGGCGCCATGCGCGGGTTGCCGAGTTCCAGGTGATAGATACGATGGCCTTGCCCTTCCAGAACCTGAGCGCGATCCATCACCTTGAACATCTCCTGGCCGATCAAGCGCTCTCCGCGCGACGAAAACGACAGCCCGGGAGAGCCCTGGGAAGATGGATCAATGCGAGGCGCCATCAGGATTTCAATCCCCGTTCATGCCGGACGGACAGGGTGGTAGCGTATGTCGCCGCCTCTTGCCGGCCATCACGAAACTGTGCCAGGCGCTCCGGCGTACCGATGTCGTAAAGTAAACTGGCGGTCACGAATCCGTAGAAACCTTGTGCGGTCAAGCTTGGAAGGAGGTCCCGCTCCAGAGACCAGGGATCGTTTCGAGGGAAAAAAGACTGGACGCTACGGTCCAGAACGTACATGCCGCTGTTGTGATAGCCCATCTTGGGCAGTCGGGGCTTTTCGACCATGGATTGGACTCGATCATCCGCGTCGAGCACGACAGCACCCGCGTCTTGCCGTTCGTCCGGCTTGGTCACCGCGATCGTCGCGCGCGCCCGTTTGAGCGCATGAAAACGCAGTAACCGGGCCGGGTCGACCTCACAGAACGAATCACCGTTCAGGAGCAGGACCGGATTGCTGCGCGACAATTTCATGGCATTCGCCAAGGCTCCGCCTGTTCCAAGTGGAAAGGGGTCGCGGACGAACAGGGTTTCATAGGCGCCCTTGTTGTGCCGGAACCAGTCTTCGATCATGTCTCCTCGATGGCCCGTGCTGAAGATGAAGCGTCGCGCGCCATGGCGGGATAAATGCTCGACGATCAAGGCAATGAAGGGCCGGCCATGGATATCGGCCATCGGTTTCGGCCGGTCCCGGACCAAGGCTTGGAGACGGGTTCCCAGCCCTCCGCAGAGAATGATCACATCGCAATCGCCGATCCCGCTCATCCTTAGGCGGCCTTTCCGATGAGCCCGGCTTTCAATTGTGACGCCATGTGCGCCGAACTCCTGGCCCATACGTCGTCCAGCATGAGATGGTCTTCCTGATAAAACACGATCTGACTGCCGAGCCCCTCGAACTTGAAAGGAACCTGCAACAAACCCGGCAAGGCATTGCGGATGCGCTCGTGGTCTTCCGGCTTCGCGAACAACAGCATGAACCCCCCGCCTCCCGCCCCAAGCAGCTTTCCGCCGAGCGCGCCCGCTCCTCTCGCCGCCCCATAGATATCGTCGATGGCCCTGGTGGTGATGCGGGACGTCAAGCGGCGTTTCACCATCCAGGCTTCATGAAGCAAAGCTCCGAAATCACTCAGATCACCCTCGCCCGTGAGAATCGAAATGCCCTCTTGCACCATGCGCAGCAGAGAGAGAAGTTCGGCCTTCCGTTGCTTCGTGCGAGCAATCTGTTCGCGGGCCACTTCGGAGGCGATCCTCGAAAATCCCGTAAAATAGAGCTGCAGGTGGTTTTGGAACGTTACAAGCCGTTCCGGCCGCATCACGATCGGGGTGTAACCGATCTCTCCGTTTTTGAAAAAGTCGACCCTGCAGAGGCCGCCTTGCGCCGACAGGACCTGGTCCTGGCAACCGACGGCTTCGCCGAGGATAGTCTGCTCGACATGAATCGCCGCCTGCGCGAGCTGAGTCTTGCTGGGCATGATGTGTTGCAGGGCGTAGAGCGTATGGAGAAGCCCCACGGTAAAGGACGAGCTGGAGCCCAGTCCCGTGCGGGCGGGCAAGTCCCCGTCATGGTGGATCTCCAGACCGTCGCTGATATTGAGATACTTCAGCACGCCGCGAACGGCAGGATGTTCGATCTCCTCATTGCTGTTCACCAGCTCGATCCGCGAATAAGCGATGCGGGTGCGATGCTCGAAAAACGGCGGCAGACGACGGCAACTGATGTAACAATACTTATCGATCGTCGTGGCCAGAACGGCCCCGCCATGCTCTCGAAACCACACGGGATAATCGGTCCCTCCGCCGAAAAATGAAATTCGAAAGGGGGTTCGGCTCATAATCATCGCCACCCTCCCCGCCCTGGCTTCACGGCGTTACACATTGGCATACTGGCTTGCTTTGATGATGGTGTAACACTTGATCAACTCGCGGATCCCTCGCTCCAGCGGCCATTCCGGCTTGAACCCGGTCGCGAGCAATCGCTGGTTGGAGACGATGTAGTCCCGTTTGTCCGGGTCCTCCCCGATGGGAGCCTCGAAAGACACGAAGTGGGGCAACAAGCGTTTGATCTCCCGGCAGAGTTCAAGTTTCGACAGGTTCGCATCGTCCAGTCCCACGTTGTACGGCCGGTCTTTCATCTCTTCGAAATGATCGATCGCATGAAGAAACGCGCGCACGACATCCCGCACGTGAATGTAGTTTCGCTTGCAATGTCCTTCGAACAGGACCAATGCGCGGTCCTGCACGGCATGCCAGACGAAATCGTTGACCAGCAAATCCATCCGCATTCTCGGTGACACGCCGAACACGGTGGCCAGCCGCAAAGTGATGGCATTGCCCCGATCCAGCACGGCCCGCTCCGCCTTCACTTTCGTCTCGCCGTAGAGGCTGATGGGGCGAAGCGCGGACTCTTCCGTGCAAGGCAGGCCGGGCTGTCCGATGCCATAGCCGCTGTTGGTCACAGGAAAGATGATCCGCTGTTGTGGAGAGGACAGTTTGCAGACGAGCCGAACCGCTTCACAGTTCACCGTGTAGGCGCCGACTCGATCGCGATCACAGAGAGGCGCGCCGACCAGGGCCGCGAGCGGGATGATGACATCCGCCCGCCGCAGCAGGTCCGTCAACAGCCGTTCATCCCTGCAATCGCCGCGGATCACTTCAAAATACTCTTCACCGCAGCAGTCCATCAGGCTGTTCTGCCGATACATGAAGTTGTCGAGGACCGTGACGTGATATCCCCGATCAAGCAGATGTTTGCTCAGCACGGCGCCGATGTAGCCGGCTCCTCCTGTCACGAGCACATGTGTCGAAGCTGGCGTCATGGTCGAACAAGCCCCCTATGAATGGATGCAACAGGCGGTTGGGACGATGCAGTCATGACATGCGAACGGAGTGAGCAGATGGTCCCGGCGGAGGCAGACTGCAAGGCAAAAAATATCGTTGCTGAAAACCACCCTGTCATGCGGCCTCCAGAACGACGCGCGCGATGTGGTCCACATCCTGTTCATCCATGGAGGCGTGATTGGGAAGGAACAATCCGCAATGGTGAATCCGGTCGGCCACAGGAAAACTGGTTTTCCCATAGCGGTTCATCCAGAAGGGATGAAGACCGAGGTTGCCTGCGGAAAAGATGCGCGTTTCGATTCCCTCCGCCACGAGCGCGCCGACAATGCGCCTCCTCTGCCCTGCCGAGTCCGCGAGCAGACCGAATGAGATGCTTGAGGCCTTGCTGCCCTGCGGCGGACGTTGGGTATAGAACTTTTCTCCCAGGTGGCGCTGGTACCGTCGATGGTTTTCCTGCCGGCGCCAGGTCATCCGGTCGAGTTTCCGCAATTGCTCGATGCCGATGAAGGCGTTGAGGTCGGTCGAGCGGAGATTGAAGCCATCTTCATAAAACACGAAGGGCGAATGAAAGTCGTCGATCTGATACTGCGAGATCAGTTCCTGATGCCTGTCCTGGGCGAGGTCTTTGCTCCACCCATGGCTGCGCAGCATCAGCAGGAGATCCGCAAATCGCTTGTCGCCGGTTGACACCATGCCGCCTTCGATGGTGGACATCTGATGACCGAAATAGAAGGAGAAACTCGCCATGTCGCCGAAGGCGCCGACCTTCCTTCCCCGGTACTCCGCTCCGATCGCCGCGCAGGCATCTTCGAGGAGGTAGAAACCGTAGCGATCCTTGAGAGCCAGTAGTTCATCCATGCGATGGGGGACACCGAGCACCTGTACCAAGAGGACGGTGTGGGCCTCATGGCGCTTCAACAGGTCTTCGAGGTGGTTCAGATCGAGACCGAAAGTGTCCGGATCCGCCTCGCACATGAGCGGGGTCAAACCGAATTGAATTGCCGGCGCAATGGACGTCACCCATCCGACACTCGGCACGATCACATTGTTATTGCGTAGCCTGCCTGATCGTATCAGGGCGTAATACATCAACAGATTGGCCGATGAACCGGAATTGCAGTTCACCGAATAGGGCCGTCCCAGCCACGTTGACCATTGCCGTTCGAAGTCCAGAGTCACCGTACCCTTCGTAAGCCGAGGGTAGGTCCGAAGCCAGTCGATCAAGCGATCGATGTCCTGTCGATCGATGGTGTCTTGTGCGAGACTCCATCGTGGGTTCAGGTCGGCGCGATGGGCATGAGGAGTCATGTCGTCGGTTCCTCCGCTGCTGACTATTCTCCTGCGAACGATAAGGGGTCGTCTTCAGTCAACAATCAAGATATGTGCCACTGCTGAATCGTCGGTAGCCGGCGATTTGGCGGGTGTTTGAGGCTCTACGAAGAAAATTCAGGCGGGACCGGGCAGGAATTTCCCAGTCACCGGCAACAGCTGCAGCTAGGTAGATTCGAGCAATTGTTTCTGAAGAACGAAGGATTCGAGCGCTTTTTGCACTGATCCTCCCCATCCACGGTATTCGATGGCTTCCTTTCCATCAAAACGGAATTCAAGACCCAGTTGGCTCGCGCCGGTCCTTTTCGACACGTTTCTGACCACTCCCGCCAGATTACTGACGTGCCCGACGCCCACGAGCTCGAATTCCATCCGCAAGACCATGCCTGGCGAAATATCCTGAACCGGCCGCTGAATGAGCACAGCGCAGCTGGATGTGCTCATATCCGTCAACAGTCCGCCGATCGGCTCCATTGCGTGGATTCCAGCTGCAGGTCCTCCGTCGCATCGCCTGAGGACGATCGGTTCATGCGCCGGCACCCGACAGTGCTTGCGGAGGGGCGCGGTTTCCAACGCAACGGGAAAGGCGAGCAAGAGAAATGGAAAGGGCTGCATGTGCGTGCTCAGCACTTCGCTCGCGAACCCGATCATCTTCCCATCGTAGATGTATCGCGATAGGCAGATGGTTCCGACATTCCAGGAGACCGGATGACCGAGATGAAACGGCCATTCACAAATGAGCCATGCCTCCTCCTTCCAGCCTAGAAACGAAGAACCGTACTGCGCGCCTGTCTTGTCAGCGGGCGAACTCAGTTGGAACGAGAGTCCCACCGTAAGAAACGATGAAGGACGAGGCAGATCCTGCTCAGTCATGATGCTCTCCGGAATACTGCAACAGGCGACAAACTGCTTTGATCAGCGGGCATCGGCGCGCCACCGGGTAAGTACATCACGCCGGACCTCCGCTCGGCTCCGACCCGGCTACTCAAGGACGGTCCGGCATCAACCGATATGATCTCTGCGGAACAGATCACGGCAGAGGGGTCTCCACCGGCACCGACCATACGCTTGCACGCTCACGCCAGTCGTTATTATGGCCTCTACCAAATCTATTTCAATTGATCGATTGAAACCCGGCATGTTTGTCGTGGGGATGGACCAGCCCTGGTACCGCACCCCCTTTCTGTTTCACAAGCGTTTGATTTCGAATCCTGAGGATATCGCCCAACTGAAACATCACGGCATTCAGGAAGTCACCATCGATCTCGAGCGGGGACTTGATGTCCAAGAGGGCGCGGAAGCTGCGGTTGAGCCGGTACAGAAGAACGATGAACCCATTGCCGAGGAACCACCGACTGAGCCTGCCGGGGCGGAAAGCGATTCGAAAGAGATCCTCCGTCAGCAAACGGCTGCGGCCAATGCAGCCTATCGGGAGGGGGCGTTGGCCATGGAACGAATTTTTCGAGACCTGGACGCCGGCCAGTCGCCGAAAATCGCTGCGCTCAAGCAGGTGGTCGCCGCTCTGTTGAACCGGATTCTTATGCATCCGGAGTCGATGATGACTCAGGTCTGTCTCCAAAAGATGCGCGGTTTCGATCGTACCCTGGCCTCCCACGCCATGGACATCTGCATTCTGGGGCTCATCATCGGAGTGGAATACGGATGTGAGGAAGCCGATCGGGAAACACTCGGTATGGGAGCGCTGCTCCATGACATCGGCTATGTACGCCTCCCGCGCAATATTTATCGTAAATCCACGCCCTTGACGGATCATGAAAAAACGCTCATGCAACAGCACCCGCAACTCGCTTCGACCATGCTGTCCCAAACGGATCAATTGCCGGAAGCGGTCGGCCGCATCATCGCGCAACATCATGAATGCCATGACGGCAGCGGATTCCCTAAAAAACTCAAGCATGAAGCCATATCGACCCTGGCGCAGCTCGTCGGGTTGGTCGATACCTATGACGGCATGGTCGGCATTCGGCATGGCCGCCCTCCGATGCTGCCTCACGATGCGATCCGTCAACTGTTCGTGCTGGGAGAAAAGGGCCGGTACGATAAGGCGCTGGTTGAGGTCGCCATCAAAGCCTTGGGCGTGTATCCCATCGGGAGCCTCTTGAAGCTCAGCACCGGTGAATGCGCCGTCGTCGTCGGCCTCAATCACGAAGACCGTTTGAAGCCGAAAATTCGCATCATCAGCGGACCCAAGGGCGACATGCACGAGCAGCCGATCGAGATTAACCTCACCATTGCACATACGGACGATCCTCCGCGCACGATTCTTCGCGCGCTCGACCCGGTCCATGAACATGTGGATCTCCCGACCTATTTTGAACCGGCTTCGGTGCTGTAAACCGCCATGACAAGCAGATCTCAGTCTCGCTCCGTTCCATCCCACGATCCAAGCAGTCCATCCATGCCCTCTGAATCTGACTTGTTATGGGATGCCGTCCCTCTGGGCATCTGTCTGCTGGCCTGCGATCAGACAGTAGTCTTCGCGAATCGCGCCGCGGGTCGCCTCCTCGGCCGGTTACCGGCCGACTGCGTCGGGAAAAAGCTTTCGGACCTGGTCGGTCATTGTCTCGATGTGAACGAATCCCTCCGCTCCTCAGGCACCTGGGAGCTTCGCGAAAAAGGGGCTCATTCGTCCGATACCGCCATCCCGGAGAGCCATGGCGCACAGAGGAGCACGTTCCTGGCATGGGAACACATGCGCCTGTCCGGAATTCCCCTGGTCGCCTCGCTGCTGACCCTTCGCGATGTGTCCCGGGAATACGATCTTGAAAAAGACCGCAACCGTCTGGCGGCGGTGGCCGAGGAAAGTCCTTATCCCATCGTCGAGATCGATCGTGACGGGACCCTCCTATATGTGAACCCGGCCATGGTAGAAGTGCTCTGTCGCTTCGGTTATGCCGACGACGGCAAGCCGGACATCCTTCCCGACAATCTGCCGGCCCTCGTCGCTGCCTGCCTTGAAGAGAGTCGATCGCTGGGTTCTCACGAGGTCATTCGAGGCGATGCCTGTTATAGCTGGACTTTCTGTCCCGTTCCGAGTCACGGTTTCGTCCGGGCCTATGCGACCGACCTCAGCGAAGTGCATGCGAGCCACCGGGCGCTCAACGATACGGCCGATCATCTGCGTGAAAGCAACCGTCAATTGGATCAGGCGCTTCAGCAGGCCCAGGCCGCCACGCTCGCCAAATCAACCTTTCTCGCCACGATCAGCCATGAACTGCGCACGCCGATGAACGGCGTCATCGGCATGTCCAGCCTCCTTCTGGATACGCCGCTGGCCGAAGAGCAGCGCTCGTTCGTGCAAACGATTCAGCAGTGCGGGGAGGCACAGCTTTGCCTGATCAACGACGTGCTCGAATGCAGCAAGATCGAAGCAGGCAAACTCGAGCTGGAAGCGCTCGATTTTCACCTTCGCACGACCGTGGAGGACGTGCTGTCCCAGTTCGCTGAGCGCGCTCAACGCAAAGGTCTGGAGATTACCGGCCTCGTTCATGCCGCCGTGCCAAACGCCCTGCGTGGAGACCCCGGAAGATTACGACAAGTCCTCACGAACTTCGTCGGCAATGCCATCAAGTTCACCGAACAGGGAGAGGTCACTCTACAGGCGTTTCTCGAGGGCGACTCCCCGTCCGGCGTGACGATCAAGTTTGAAATCACGGATTCGGGGATCGGCATCAGTGAAGAAGCGCAGGCTCGCCTCTTCCGGCCATTTACGCAGGCCGACAGTTCCACCACGCGAAAGTACGGCGGGACAGGACTCGGCCTGGCCATTTCGAAGCAATTGATCGAACTGATGGGTGGCACGGTGGGACTACGGAGTACGGCCGGCCATGGCAGCACCTTCTGGTGCACGGCGACGTTCCAGAAACAGGCGGATTGTTTACCGTCCATCGTTCACTCGGCCGAGCTCAGCGGGCGCCGAATCCTGATCGTGGATGACAATGAATCCAACCGGACGATCCTGCATCACTTGGTATCCGGATGGGGTATGCAGGACGACCAGGCGCAGAATGCCGGCGAGGCCATGGCGATGCTGGCTCAAGCTGCGGCGAAGGGAATGCCGTATGATGTAGCGGTGCTCGACATGCTGATGCCGGGAAAGGATGGTCTTCAGCTTGCTCATGACATCAAAGCGCATCCCCAGGGGGCCGCGGTTCGACTGGTCGTCCTCACATCGCTGATTCAATCCGGCCATGCCGAACGGGCACGCCGCGCCGGGTTTGACGCATACCTCACCAAGCCGGTACGCCATGACCAACTTCAAGGCTGCCTGCGCATGGTGTTCGGATTGCAACAGGCGGCAGGCGCCGCCTCCGTCGGCGCAGGAACGGTTGGAGCCGTCACGCCGGCGCTCATCACGCGACATACGCTGGCCGAACAGCGTATGCGCCCGCGAATTTTGGTGGCGGAAGACAATCTTGTCAATCAGAAGCTGGCGGTCCGGATGCTGGAGCGTCTGGGCTATCAGCCGGACATTGTGTCCAACGGCGACGAGGCGCTGAGGGCTTTCCAGCGAGAAACCTACGCGGCGATCATCATGGATTGCCAGATGCCCGTGATGGACGGGTATGTCGCCACGCGATATATTCGCGAGAGGGAACGGCAATCCCCATCGGCCACGGCGAGCCCGCATATTCCCATCATCGCATTGACGGCCAATGCCATGCAGGGAGACCGTGAACGCTGCAAGGCCGCCGGAATGGATGATTACCTCTCAAAACCTGTGAAGACCGACGATCTCGGACGAATATTGCAGCGATGGGTTCCGTTGTCGCCTTCTGAAGACAGTCCGGCTTCTGCGCCGCCCCAACGGGAAACGACCAAGACGGATGCCGGCATTTTTGATGCGGGCAGGATGCTGTCGAATATCGGCGGTGATGCCGAACTCTACGATCAATTGATCCGTCTGTTTCTGGATCGTCACGGGGCGATGGTCCAGGACATCCAGGTCGCCATCGACCGGCAGGATTCCTCGGCCCTCGAACAAGCGGCCCATAGCCTGAAAGGAACTGCGGGAAATCTTTGCGCGCCGGATGTGGTGCTATTGGCAAGTCAGTTGGAAGCCACCGGACGTTTGGGATCGATCACGGAAGCCCCTGCCCTGCTCCAGCAGCTCGACCGCAAGGTCCAACAACTGATCGATGTGCTGAAACGCCAGATCCAACCATCCTCCGCTCCCTAGCCGGTTCACAGATAAGTGTCCGCCTTGATGCCGCCTTCGGCCTGGCATCCATGCGGCGTTGCGACGTTTTCGAATGGGTCAACAGGCTGAAGCGTGAAGAGAGACGTCGGTCGAAGGCGGTTGAACCGTGGCATCGGCAAAGAGAGGATAGCGGGTCGGTAGGTCTTCTGAAAGAACAAGCTGTTTGCAGAGCCTGGTCCGGTGATTCATGATCAGCGGCCCGCGCAGGTTCGCCGTCACCGCGCCAGGATCATGGGAAGGAATGGTCAAAATGGTGACGACGGACAGTTCATCGCCGGGTTCCTTCTGAATTTCGATCAGGGCGTCCGTGGGAATCTGTATCTGATAATCGGCTTGAAAGAAGGCGGGATCCAGAACGACGAAGGCCAGCCGGGGCTCCTCCACACATTGCAGCCACTTGAACGGCGCGTCGGTATCATGGTCGAGCAGCACATACTTGGTCCATTCGGGAAAACCAAGGATGCCGGAAGGGAACAACAGCAAGGCGTCATCCTTCACGTCCAACGTTCCGAACCTGGTCGATTGACATCTCACGCGTTCACCTTAGGCTCTGCGGCGGCCGGATTTATTCGACAATTGCCGGAAGGCTTCCAAGGGAATGACGCCAGGGCCGGCCGCCAGTTGATTTTCCTCTTGGATCCTCGCATGGACTTCATCCCGATGCACCGCCACATTGGGCGGCGCTTCAATTCCAAGCCTGACCTGCCCGCCCTTGATGCCGAGCACGACGATACGGACATCTGCACCGATCGTCACGCCTTCTCCCCGGCGCCGCGATAACACCAGCATGCATGCCTTCCTTGGCGTATAGATAAGGGTACATACCTTTATCGGATCAATGGTTTGAGACTTGAGAGTGGTTAACGCAGGTAGTTGAGCAAGGAGGTATCGAAAATTCTTGCAAACGCCTGACTGGCGGCATCCACCGCGACTTCCTGGAGCCGGAGCTGAGTGATCGCCGTCGCGAGATCTGCGTCCTGATTGACGGAGATCGACTTTGAAATGGTCAAGCTCGCCGTCTCCAAGGCCTCGCGCGTGACTTGCAACCGGTTCGCCAGGGCTCCGACCGTACCCTGCGCATCGCTGATCTGTGCCGTCGCTGAATCGAGGTCGCCGATGCCCGCCTGAATGCCGTTCAAGTCATTGCCTTCCATCGCCGTCAAAAGATCACGAAGACTATCGAAAATATTACTGCCCGATCCGGTAAAGATGCTGCTTCCCGGTATGAGGATTTGGACGGTTTGATTTTCACTGACTGCGATCGATTGCGTTTCGGCGTTACCCTGATAAGCCACGGTATCCCCTGAGGTGAACACGAAGGGGCTGACGTCGGTTTTGGTCCCGCCGAAGATCGCCTGCCCGGTTACCTCTGTATTCCCCAGCTGGACCAGCTGCCGTTGAAGCTGCCGTACTTCCTTTGCGATCGTTTCGCGTCCTTGGGATGAAGTCGTGTCGCTGCCGGCTTGGATGGTCAGCTCTCGAACTCGCGTGATAAGATTTTGGGTCTGGCTCAACGCCTGGTCCGCGGCATCGACCCGTGAAGCGCCGAAATCGATGTTTCGAATCCATTGCGTGGTCTGTGAGAGCGCTGATTTATCGAGAACGATGTGCCCGAACGCGCTCGGATCGTCGGAGGGATTGGACACTTTCCTCTGACTGGAAATCTGTTCCTGCGCGCTCAGGATTCCCCCGCGAGCCCGTTGAAGATTACCGAGCAAGGTTCCATAGATTTGCTGGTCGGCCACTCTCATTGATCTGCTCCTGTACGTCGCTGGTCCGTCATCGTTTAAGCATCAGGATCGTTTGCAGCATCTCATCGCTGGTCGTAATCAGCTTCGAGGCCGCTTCAAAGGCCCGTTGATACTTCAGCAGATTGATCAATTCCTCATCCATCGACACTCCTGATACTTGCGCGCGATGGGCCTGTAATTGATCGTGCAAAATTTCCTGACCTTCCAGATCCCGCTGAGCCCCCTGGAGAGTGGATCCGAAGCTGCCGGCCATGGCGCTGTAGTAGCTTTGAAAGGTTGCATTCCCCAATCCGGAAAGCTGGTCCTTCTGCAGGCCTGCCATTGCCAAGGCATTTACATTATTTCCCGGTATGCCTGCGGCGGTGGAAGAGGCGGCGAGCTGCCGTCGATCCGTCAGGGCCACCGCGATCGTGGACGCCGCCGTTCCACTCGCGGTAAAGAAATCCTGGGCCGTGGATCCGTCCAGGCCATACCCGACGCTATGCCGGCTATTCACCTGTGTCACCAGCTGAGAAGCGAGCGTATCGAGAGAATCCTGCAGGCCGGAGGCCGTCGAGTCCCGCGCATCGATCAAGCCTTTTAGACGCCCGCTGCTGATGACCGATGTGAGATCCGTATTCGGCCCGCTCCCGTTGTCGTAACGCACATCCAGGAACCCGCCGTTGCCGTTGTCGGAGACCCCCGCGAGCTGGAAGGCTTTTTGTTGAGTCACCAGGACCTGCCCGGTCCCGACGAATACCGTCACCTGCCCCGAGGCGTCTTCAAGCGATGAAATATCGATCAACGAGGACAGGTCGTTCAGAAACCGCCCGCGCTGGTCGCGCAAATCGTTGGCCTGCTGACCGCTGACTTCAGCCAGCTTGATCTTGCTGTTGAGATCGGCGATCTGGGCTGCCAGGGTATTGATATCGGCGATGCCGTTCTGAATTTGGCCGTCCAGCGACGTTCGCTGAGCCGACAGCTGAGCCGCGGCCTGATTGAGCCGTTTGGCCACTACATCGGCTTTGGATAGTAGGACGGTCCTTGTCGTCAGGTCGGCGGGATTGGTCGCGACATCCTGCCAGGCCTTGAAGAAATCGTTGAGGCTTGCCGAGATGCCTTGATCGTTAGAATCCGCAAAAAGCGTTTGGATTTGCGAGAGGGCATTCTGAGAGGCTCCGAACCGGCCCAGTCGCTCGTTGGAGTTCAACAATTGCTGTTCGACGAAGGTATCAACGGAACGCCGGATCTCGGACGCCTCGACGCCGGTTCCGATCTGGCCCGGCTGCCCGTTTTGAGGAAGGCTTTCGTTGAGAATGATCTCTTGTCTGGAATAGCCGGGGGTGTTGACGTTGGAAATGTTCTGCCCGGTCACAGCCAAGGCGCGTTGGAACGTGGCCAACGCATTGGAACCGATGCCGAACAGTCCGTTCAGGCCCGACATAGGACTACCTCTTTATCCTTTCGTCCTCACCATGCCCGTGGTTTCCGCCACTATGGAACCGGATGACGAGTACAGCGCGGCCGACTGAGGCGAGCGTTGCCACAGCCGCAACGCGCACAGCAAGAATTCGAGAGATTGCTTGATGAGCGCTGCATTGAATCGATTCATCCGATCCGTGCGCCCGATGGCCGTCATGAGTTCTGTTTCCTGCTGTCGGACCTCGATAGATGATTCGAATCCTCCCATCGCGGTCGGTAGCTGCCGGCGGAGTTGTTCCAGTTCTCGAATTTCTTCTAAGAGTTTGGATTTTTGCATCGTGACCAGGGTGAATTGTCCGAACGAGAGCGATCGAATGGCTTGTTGCTCTGCCGCAAGCAAAGTCTGAAAGGCGATGATCTTGTCGTGCAAGCGATGGAGGAGCGAGTGAGATTCTGCGGATGGTTGCTGCGGTGCGATCGACAACATGTCCCCTCATCGGCAGGATGATTACGAAATCCGGAGGATGCGGGAGCGATGGATCGCGCCGCGGATACGACTACAGGACGGAGTCTGTCAGGACGCTGCGAATCATGGCATCCGCTACCTTCCTGCCGTCCACCGCGTAGGTCCCGCCTTCGACCGACTGGCGAAGTTGGTCCACCCGGGCATCACGCACCGCGTTCGGCTGATCAGCCGCCGCCCTTAACCGCTGCAGTTCCTTTGCCTGGTCGGATATCTGCACACGGTCTTGTGACCTCGTATCTTGAGACGCCGCCGTTTTCCCATGAGTCCGTTCGGTTTCGTGGACGCCCAGCAGAATGTTCGCGAGATCTGCCGGCCGGCCGTTGCGTGAGATCTCCATGGTTGCTTCTCCTCTCCGATTCCCAAGGCGGTCTGCGGTCTAATGGGGCTTTTCCCTGCTCGAATCCCGTATCGGCAGAGTCGGCCGAGAACTTGAGAAGAAGAGGACTGTTTAGCGGCTGTTTTCTGCATAGGCATCGACAAAGGCCGTGAGGCCGATTCCGCCTGCTTGCGTGGCCAGGCGGGAAATTTCTTGATCGTAAAAGGAATACCACACCTGTTCCCCTTTCCTATCGAGGAGGCCTTTGGGTATGGTTTCCCTCATGTTCTTAATGAGATACGAGATGAAGTAAGACTCAAACTCCTGCCCTGCCTTGTGAAGCTCCGCTCGGGTTTTCTCTCCGGATTGGCCTGGTCCTGCCGGAGTGAGCGACCCGGATGGCTGAGCGGCGGTCATCTGTGCCAGATCGAGTTGACCGGCTATAAAATTGTTGATTTCCATAGCGTTTTCGTAACCTCCCTTAGACTATTTCAAGGTTAGCCTGAAGTGCCCCGGCCGATCGGAGAGCCGACAATATGGCCACCAAGTCACGAGGAGTGACGCCGACGGCATTGAGCGCTCGCACGACCTCTCCCAGAGTCACGGTTTGGTCGACCACGATCAACCGTGACTCCTGCTCCGTCACTTCCGTCTGCACGTCAGGCGTGATCGTCGTTTGTCCTTGAGTCGAACCTATGACCGGCGCAGTGGGCTGAGAAACATTGAGGGTGTTCTTGACGGAAATCGTGAGATTCCCATGGGAGATGGCGCAGGTTGAAAGCCGGACATGCTCGCCCAACACTACCGTGCCGGTGCGTTCGTTCACTACCACTTTGGCGGCTACGTCGACGCTGACATCCAATCCTTCCATCGTCGCAATGTATTCCACCACACGACCATGGAACGTGGATGGAAGAGTGGTCTTGACGAGCCCGGCATTCACCGGGACCGCGGTCCCCTTCCCGAACGTGCCGTCGATCGCTTCCGCGGTTCGAATGGCGGTGGTGAAATCCGGATGCCGAAGCAACACCGAGACGGAATCCCAGGATTCGATATCCACGACCAGTTCTTTTTCCACGATGGCGCCGGCCGGAACCACGCCGGCGGCCTGGTGATTTTTGGCGACCGTTGCTCCCCCCGGCCCGCCGGTTCCTCCCAAAAACCCTCCGATGGAAACCGGGCCCTGGGCCACGGCGAAGACCTGCTGGTTGGGCGCCTTCAACGGTGTCAACAGCAAGGTACCTCCCTGCAGGCTCTTGGCGTTCGCCATCGAAGAGACGACGGCGTCGAGCGTCATGCCGGGTTTTACAAAGGGCGGAAGTTTGGCCGTGACCATGACCGAGGCGATATTGCGAGTCAGCAATTGAATGGGATCGATCACCAGGTTGATTCCCATTTTGTTCAACATGGACATCATGGCTTGAATCGTAAACTGCCCGCCGATGACCTGGTCACCCGTGCGATCGAGTCCCACGACCAAGCCATATCCGATCAACTGGTTTTCTCGCACCCCTTCGATGGTGGCGACATCCTTGACTCGAACGGCCTGGGCCGTCGGCGCGGTGAACAACGAGATCATCACAAACGCCAACATCCCGACGACGGTGCGGCTGAACCAGGGAACTGCCTGCGCTTGCGCCTTCCCCTCACGGACCGGCTTGGGCAATGCAGGCGTCCAGGGCCTGGGGAAAAGGCCGGGATCCGTTTCCGCCTGGCGCACGACCCCGCTTGAAAGCATGAGCCGGAAACATTGGATGGTTACCGCCCGTTGTTGTTTGCGCGACATATCGTATGGGGCTCCTGTCTCTCGCCTATTCACAAGGTCTCGTGATCAGAACGGATAAATCCAATCCAGGATGCGAACGAACCAGCCCGGACGCTGCACATCGTCCACCACTCCGAGCCCGGAATATTCGATTTTGGCATCGGCGATGGCACTAGACTGCACGGTATTCTTCGTATCGACATCGACGCGCCGGACAATGCCGCCGATGGTCATGATCTGCCGTTCCGAATTGACGGTCACTTCCCGCCGACCCTCCACCCGTAAATCGCCGTTCGGCAGCACTTCAGTGACGATAGCTGAAATGGTTCCGGTCAGGGTATCTTCCCGGCTCGTGGCGCCTTTTCCTCCGAACTTATTTTTTGCGCTCGCGTCGATCCCGAACCCGCGCCTGGCTTCGGCGCTCAATCGGACTCCTGGAATGCCGAGATACCCCATCCCGGTTCCACCCAAACTGTTTGAAACGGTGGAGTCTCGTTCAGCGCTCGTGTCGGCGCTCTTGGAACCCTTGTGTTTTTCTACAATCTTGATCGTGATGATGTCTCCGGTCCGCATGGCGCGGAGATCTTCATACAGATAGGCGCGGCCGTTTTCTTCCTGCCAGAGAGATCCCGTCGTTTTCGGAGGGGGAAGTTTGGGCACTTCTATTTTTTGTTGCTTCGTGCTTGGCGAGGCCGAGCAGCTGGCCATGACACAGAGCAATAGGCAGCCGCATGCGATTCCGATGCGCCGCCGTTCAGAGAGTACGCCGTTAAAAGCTGACACGCACCACCCCCGGACCTACGACGGTCGCCCGCAATTCCTTACCGGAATCCACATTGGAGACGATGATGGTTTGTCCCAATTCGCCGTGAGATTTCGTGATCCCGACGGTTTGAATGGAAAGCCCTCCTTGTCGGGCCTCGATCGTCACGCGATCGCCTTTGTGAACGGCAAACGGCCGCCGGACTGACGTCACCCTGATGGGGCTTTGGGGCGGAAGCGGCCTGGTGGCAGCCTTGCCGACCACATCGGCGGGATTCGTCGCATAGGGCTGTCTCAGATCGAACAGCACCACACGATCCGTGCTGAGATCGGTGCTTTCTATTTGTTCATCGACCTTGATGAGCCTGACCGGCACGACGACTTCCAATACGGCGGCGATATCGGCCGTGGCATCGACGGTCTTGATGAAACGTCCATTCACGGCCAAGTGAATCTGAAACACCCGGCGGCCGAGCGGTTCATCCGATCGGGAAGCGCTCACCTGCATATCGAGCGTCCCGGAAGGCACTGCGAGCGGCTGCTGAGGATCGCCGAGCGCGACCTGGCAGTCAACGGCCCGCCCCCCAAGTTCACGCAGCACATAATCGTGAATCGCCCTGCGGATCTGTTCCGGATACACCAGCCGTTTGCCGCTGGCCGATGGCATTTTTTGGTTGTTCCGCGGCGAGGTATCGTGAACCTTCATGAGTGGCGAGGTCGGAATCGCCTCCCCGCCTATCGCGGGTAACAGCCCGCCCGGAAACATACAGAGCATTGCGATGAGCAGGAAGACGACTCGAATCACTGATTTCATCCTTCGTTACAGGCGCGTCGGATTACCGGCGCAGGTTATTGGCGATTTGCATCATTTCGTCCGAGGCTTGGATCGTCTTGGAATTAATTTCATAACTCCGCTGGGCGATGATCATATTGACCATCTCCTCCGCCAGATTGACGTTGGAGCTTTCCAGAAACCCCTGTTGAAGCGTACCGAAGCCGGTCGAGAAACCACCGGTTCCTTGCAGCGCCGGTCCCGACGCGAAGCTGTCGAGAAACAGATTGTTGCCCATCGCGACCAGGCCGGAGGGGTTATCGAACCGGACCAGCTGAATCTGTCCCACCTGCGAAGCCTGGGTCACGCCGGGAAGTAGAACCGACACCGTTCCGTCCTGCCCGATATCGAGTTTCAAGGCGCCGGAGGGAATCGTGATGACCGGTGTCAGTTGATCGCCGTCGCCCGTGACAAGGTTGCCGACGTTGTCGCGCTTGAACGACCCGTTGCGTGTGAACATGATCGTGCCGTCCGGCCGGGCGACTTGAAAGAATCCCGGTCCATCGACGGCGAGATCGAGCTCATTATTGGTCTGCCGCATGTTGCCTTGGAGCCATTCCTTGGCGACGGTAATGGGGCGCACGCCGGCGCCGATCTGAACGCCCACGGGAAAGACGCCGACGTTGGACGCATTGGTGCCGGGCAACCGTTGGATCTGGTAGAGCAGATCCGCAAACTCCGCGCGGCTGCGTTTGAACGCGTTCGTGTTCACGTTCGCCAGATTGTGGGCGATCGTATCCACGTTCAGTTGCTGAGCGGTCATGCCCGTCGCCGCCGTCCACATTGCGCGAATCATAGAATCCTCCTACTGCACCCGACCCAGGTCTTGAATGGCCTGCTCCGTCATGCGATCCAACGTTTGAATCAGTTTTTGAGCCGACTCATAGCTGCGCATGCCCTGGATCATCTTCACCATCTCACCCAGCGAGTTGACGTTCGATTCTTCAATATGTCCCGATTGCACCTGCGGATTGGTCGAGACCCGCGGCTCTCCCCCTACGAACAACCCTTCTGTAAATTTGTGCGGCATCCGGTCATCGGGGAAATCCACGACTTTGATCGTCCCGATGGGGTTGCCGTCGACCTGTATTCCGCCTTGCGGATTGATCTGCACGGTACCGGCCGGCACCTTGATCTCCCCCTTGGCGCCCATCACGGGATGTCCGAGGTTCGTCACCAACCGTCGCTGGTTATCCAGCGAGAACATGCCGTTTCTCGTGTAACGGATGCCTTCGGGAGTCTTCACTTCGAAAAACCCGCTGCCTTGCAAGGCGACATCCAAGGAATTTCCCGTAATGCGAATGCGTCCCGGCTCAAATGCCGTCCTGACGCCGTGCGCCTCGGCAAACACCCGCTCCGTCGGACCGGCGGGACGTGACGTGATCGTTGAATTCAGCCCTGCGGCATGGGATGCGACAACCGTCGCCGAACCGGACCGCGCGAGGAGCCCGCGAAAGCCTTGCTGATCCTGTTTGAATCCGGCCGTATTGACGTTGGCCAGGTTGTTGGAAAACACCTGGAGTTGCTTTTCCTGAGCTATGGCGCCGGACAGGATGGGATAGATCGCTCGATTCATCGTGGAACCCTGTGAAAGTTTATTCCGTCGTTACAGAGAACTAAGCAATGGACATGCCATCCGGCATTTTCTGGAGCTTTTTCTGGATTGACGCGCCGACGGGAGAAAATCCTTATGATTGTCTGTAGATGGCTGGTATGGCGCGCTCGCGCCGCAGAACAGTGAATGAAACGGAGGAGGACGAAGCGGCTCCGTCGATGCCAAACAGAGGAAGTCTTTGCCCGAGAGCGGGAAAGTCCTGCCTACTTCGTGACAGAGCCTGCTGGAGGGAAACGTGAATTACGCTGCGATCGTGCTGGTATGATCGGTCTGGCGGCTTGCGACGGCTCCATGAACTTCGTGGATCGCATAGCCCTCTGCGCCGGCAGCGGCGACGGCTTGGCCGGCTGATTCAAGCAATGCCGCGCCTTCCGCCTCTGCGCCGGATGAGAGACTGATCCCGATCCGGCTGCTGAGGAAAAACTCATGGCCTTCTACCATAAAGGGCAAGGAGACCGTGACTTGTATTTTCCTCGCGATCGCGACCAGATGGTCCCGGGTTTCAACGTGGTCCAACAAGACGACGAACGTCCGTTCGGCAAGCCTCGCGGCGCAGTCTGCCGTTCGCAAGGCGCTTTTTATACGGGCCGCCTGGATGCGATAGATCAGATTGTCGTTCATCTGTCCTTGCAAGTCATTCATCAGGGTGAAGTGGTCCAGTTGGACCATGAGAATGGCGACCTGCCCGCCCTTCGCGCGGGCCCGCTGTAGCGCCTGGCTCAAAAGCGAAGTGAACAGACGATGGGTCGGTAACCCGGTCACCCTGTCATAGGTGCTGATGCCATAGCTGTTCGGTTCGACTGAGTGAACCATCGAGCTCGATCGTTGTCCTCCTGCGCTCCAGAAGGTCGCCCCGATCACGAATACGATCAGCATGGCGGCGCCTAGTACGATCGTGGCGGAAGAGGCTTTCAGCGCCGATAGGGTCAACAGGCCGACCGTCGCGGTCCAATAGAGAGCGCCGGCCATGAGCATGATTGAGACGACCATGCCGAGACAGGTCGTATCGAACAAGCCGGAAACGCGCTCCTCGGCGGTGGCGAGCGGCCGATTCCTCCCGTGAGGTTCGCTCGGTCCGATCAAGTCTGCTCTGTGCGGAGGTGGTGAAATCATGCAGTCATGACAACCGAACCGCAGCGGATCCATGGTTCGATGAACTATCGGAATGGAAAGGTGGAAACTAAAGGAACAGTCACGCATCAACCGGTTGCAGCCTGGCCTTGAGATGGAGAATCGCCTTCGAGTGGATCTGGCAGACGCGCGATTCCGTCACCTTGAGCGTCTGCCCGATCTCCTTCATGGTGAGTTCTTCGAAATAATAGAGTGACAGGACCAGCCGTTCCTTTTCAGGCAATTCATGGATGGCGGATTCCAGCACGTGGCGAGAGCGTTCGCTGACCAGGACGGAGAGCGGATCCGGCTGGTTGGGATCGGTAAGCATGCTGATGATTTTGTGGCCGTCCGCATCCTGCACCCCGAGATCATCGAGGCTGACGACCACCGCGCCCCGGGAGCGGGTGAGAAACTCATCCAGCTCCTCGCCCGTCATTTGAAGCTCGTTCCCGACCTCCTGGTCCGTCGGCGGACGGCCCAATTTATTCAACAGCTCCGAATAGGTTTTCTGGAGCAGTGTAATACGCTCATGGACCGATCGCGGTATCCAATCCATCGAACGGATTTCGTCAAGCATGGCTCCCCTGATGCGAAACTCCGCATAGGTTTTGAACTTCGCTTCGCGGGTCGGATCATACTTATCCATCGCGTCCATCAGGCCGATAATCCCGACGGACATGAGATCTTCAGCGTCCATGTACGCCGGCAGCCGAAACGCCAGTCGATGGGCCATGGCCTTCACCACATGGGTAAATTCGCGGATGACCCGTTCGCGATCCGCTTCCGCAATCACCCTCCGAGGGATGCTCCCGACGACGGTGGTCTTATGCACATCCATAATTCGCGTACGTTCCTTTCAGTCAGTGCGTCCGCAACAGTTGCTGCCAGAGGAACTGCACTGTGCCTTTGGGAAGCGCGGGAGGGGTCAACCGCGCCACCGCTTCGGTGAGCTCTCGAAACGCGCGGCTGGCCGGCGCATTGGGAAACTGCTCGATCACGGCTCGCTGTTGAGTCACGGCGAGGGGCACATAGTCGTCGAGGGGAATCGCTCCAAGATAGTCCAGCGAAATATGGAGAAACCGGCTCACCGCCAGCTCCAGCTTCCGGTAGACTCGGGCGGCGTCTTTCGGAGACTTCACCATGTTGACCAGCACATGAAACCGCCGTTCCCGGTACTGACGCAGCAGGACCTTCATCAAGGCATAGGCGTCCGTGAGGGAGGTCGGCTCCGGAGACACGACGATGACGATCGATTGGGCGGCCGCCGCGAAATAGGTGACGGTCGAGGAAATGCCCGCCCCCGTGTCGATCAACAACACATCCATCGAGGAGGCCAGCCGTTCGAGTTCTTCCTGCAGGATCAGCTGCTGGGCATCCGTCAAGGTCGTCAGCTGGGAAATGCCCGTGCTCGCGGGAAGCACCACGATCCCGCTTGGTCCGGTGAGCGCGATGTCTTCGAGGCGGCACACCTTGTTGAGCACATGTTCCAGGGTGTATTTCGGCGTCAGGCCCAGGAGAATATCGATATTGCCCAAGCCCAGGTCCGCATCGAGCACGAGCACGCGTTTTCCGGTTTGAGCCAGGGCGATGGCGGTATTCGCCACGACATTGGTTTTGCCGACCCCGCCCTTTCCGCTCGTGACGGTAATGACCTGTGTCCGGGAGGGAGTGATGCTCCTGTCGAGCCCTTGCGTTCGTGAGTCCAGAGTCTCCGGTTCAATCGTCATCGCACTCCCCTTTTGTTCGACTGCCTTCTATTTCGCCTGCATCGTGATACCGGGCCTGATCGCCGCTTCTATCTGCCGATCCCATGTCTGATTCGCGGACTGCATCGGCGCCTTCACCTGTCCTCCAAGAAGCAAGTCGCCCAAGCGGTCGACTTGCGCCTGCATCAAGTCATCCGGTACACGCTGACCGGTACCCCAATATGACAACGGCACCCCGGTCCGATGGGTCGCTTCGAAGATTCCTCCGTACCCGGTCGTCTCATCGAGTTTGGTGAACAACAATCGCAGTGAAGGCACATCCACGCATTGGCTGACACTGACCACGAGATCCGGCACTCTGGTTCCCGCCGCTAAGACCAGATGCGCTTCGATGGGAGAGGCGTCGTTCACCAAACCCCTCCAGCGCTGAGCCGCGACGGATTCATAGGGATTGAACCCGGCCGTATCGATCAAAACGAGCTCGGCTTCACGGGCATGGTCGATCGCCGCGCGGGCTGCTTCGCAGGAACCGGCGACAGCGAGCTCGATGCCCAACACCTCCGCATACAAGCGCAGGTGCTCCACCGCCGCGGGCCGGAAAGTATCCATGGTGATCAACGCGATGCTGCGCTGCTCGACGATGCCGTATTGCGTCGCAAGCTTGGCAATGGTCGAGGTCTTTCCGACCCCGCTGGGTCCGATGAACAACGCGACCTTCTGTTCTCCTCCGGCGCTCAACAACGGCCCGGCCGTCTTGATACGGGACAACAGAACTGTCCGCAGCAGCTGAAGGGAGGAACTGCGTTGAGACGATCCTGGATCAACCAAGGTTTCCTGCAGTTCCCGCAGGCAGCCTTCCGCCGTCAGCTGTTCCACGCCTTGCGCCAATAAATCTTCATACACCCGTTGAAAGGAATGGATGGCCGTGCCCTGATTGCCGGTCCGATCCTGTGGTCGGCCATGTGCCGGTGGGAAGTTTCCGGTCAGGACCGAGGCCGGGCGGGAATCCACTTTCGGCTTTTCGGCGAACGTCTCCATCGCCCCTTGCAACGTTCTTTGGAAGCGCGACTCTTCCGCCGGCAGCGCGGGCGCCCGGGAGAGCGGAGGGTGGGACTGTTCCTCCTGAGCGAGCGATGGAGCAGGCGACGGGACGGCTGCATCATCTTCAATGGCGGCCATGACTTCCAGCACGGAGCCGCCCAACAGGCCGAACCCGTTGTCCCAGGATCTCACGCGTTTCGTAGAGAGAATGACCGCATCCGGACCGAGGGTGTCTTTGATCGAGCGAATGGCTTCCTGCATCGACTTCACGTGGAACGTCCGTACCTTCATGCGAGGCTCCTGGTCTCACCGGATTCGAGATCGATCCGCACGGTTTCCATCGCCTGTAACCGCACGACGCTATCGACCTCGTTCAAACCCAAAATCGGAACGGAATGCAGGATTCGATCCGTCAATTTCCGTAAATGCCGCCGTAACGAGGGCGAGCACAAAATCACCGGTTGGTGTCCGCGCCCGACCATCCGTTCCGCTGCCTGCTTCAATGCAGCGAGCAGTTTCTGTGCCACCAGCGGATCGGGAATCCATTGGTTGCCCTGCGCCGTCGAATTGGCCTGATCCGCGAGGGTACGGTCCAGCCGCGGGTCGAGTCCGATGATCGGCAGGGAGCCATCCGGGGCCAAATACTGCCGGGTAATGGTCCGTCCGAGGGCTTGCCGCGCAACTTCAGTCAGGATATCCGGATCTTTGGTCGTCGCCGCATGGTCGGCAACGGTTTCGAGAATGCTGCGCAGATCCCGGATCGGCACGCCTTCACGCAAGAGATGCGACAGGACCCTCACAAGGGTGCCGAGAGGAATCAAATTGGGAATGACTTCCTCCACGAGTTTGGGGTGATTTTTGCCCAGCTGATCGAGCAACCCCTGCACTTCCTGCCGACCCAGAAGCTCATGGGCATGCCGTTTGATGAGTTCCGACAGGTGGGTGGCGATGGCGGACCCTGGGTCTACGACGGTGTATCCGGCCAGCTGCGCCTGTTCCCGCGCCTGCTCCGGCACCCACATGGCCGGCAGCCCGAATGCCGGTTCTTTGGTGGGAAGGCCGTGAATGGCCCCGCGCTGGGCCGTGCCGGGATCGATCGCCAGCACGTGCGCCGGCATCACTTCCGACTTGGCCAATTCAACGCCTTTGAGCAGCGCCGCATATTCATTCGGCCGGAGTTGAAGGTTATCGCGAATGTGGATCGGCGGCAGGACGAATCCCATTTGTTCGGCGAACTGACGGCGGAGTCCCTTGATACGATCCAGCAAGGCTCCGCCCTGCCCTCCATCCACCAGACTGATGAGGCCATAGCCCACCTGCACTTCCATGAGATCCAGAGGCGCCACCTGAGTACTCGTTTCTTCTGCCTTGGGCTGGGGCGAAGCTTCGGATGGAGCCACTTCGAGCGCTTGCTGCCTTTCGTGGAGCTGATAGGCCATCCATGCCGTCATCCCGCCGAGAGCCAGGAACGCCAGATGAGGGAGCCCCGGAACCAGCCCCAGCGCCAACAGGATGCCCGCGGCGGTGCCGACCGCCTTGGGCGAGATGAGAATCTGGCGCGTGATTTCGAATCCCAGATTTACCTCCGACGCGGCGCGCGTGATCACGATACCGGCCGCGGTCGAGACGATCAGGGCCGGCACTTGCGCCACCAGCCCTTCGCCCACCGTCAACAGCGTGTAGGTTTGCGCGGCCGCCGCCAGCGTCATGCCCTGTTGCAGCACCCCGATGGTCAAGCCGCCCAGAATGTTGACGAGGGTAATCACGACCGCCGCCACGGCGTCGCCGCGCACGAACTTGCTAGCTCCGTCCATCGCGCCGTAAAAATCCGCTTCCTGCGCGATTTCCTTGCGCCGATGCCTGGCTTCCTTGTCGTTGATCAATCCTGCGTTCAAATCGGCATCGATGCTCATTTGTTTGCCGGGCATGGCGTCCAACGTGAATCGCGCGGCCACTTCCGCCACCCGGCCGGCGCCCTTGGTGATGACCACGAAATTGATGATGACGAGGATCGTGAAGACCACCAGTCCGACGGTATAGTTCCCGCCGACGACGAAATTTCCAAAGGCCCTGATCACCTCACCCGCCGCCGCCACCCCTTCATTGCCGTGCAACAGAATGAGTCTTGTCGAAGCGATGTTCAGCGCCAGACGTAGCAGGGTCACCAGGAGGAGAATTGAAGGAAATACGGAGAACTCGAGCGGGCGGCGGACCTGCATGCCGACCAACAGGATGATGATCGATACGGTGATGTTGAAGCTCAGCAGGAGATCCAGGAAGAAGCGTGGCAAGGGAATCAACATCACCATCAAAATGCCCACGACTCCCACGGACATCAGGATGTCGGGGTGTTTTACCAGTGACGAGGTGGGAACCGATGTCGTTTCGTTCGTCATCGCCGCTCCATAAAAAATTGCATCACGCCGGCGGCAGCTTGCCGCGCACGCGATACACAAACGCCAGGATTTCCGCCACCGCGCGATAGAGATCCTCGGGGACCTCTCTGCCCACTTCCACCAGCTTGAAGAGGGTGCGCGCCACCAGTTTATTTTCGACGATCATGACGCCATGCCGTCGCCCGATTTCCCGGATCTTCTCGGCGACGAAGCCGGCGCCCTTGGCGACCACGACGGGCGCGCCCATGGCGTTGGAGTCGTACCGGAGCGCGACGGCCAGGTGAGTCGGATTCGTCACGATCACATCCGCTTTGGGAACGGCGTCCATCATGCGTTTACGCGCCATCTCCCGCTGCGTGCTGCGGACCTTCGCCTTGAGTCCCGGATCTCCCTCGGCCGCTCGATGTTCCTCTTTGATTTCGTCGCGCGACATCCGCAGCCCGCGCTCCCACTCGTAGCGCTGGTATGCGTAATCCGCGGCGCCGATGACGATTGCCGCTCCGCCCATCATGAGGGCTGCCTTGAAGGTCGCCCATCCAACGGTCGGCAACAGGGTTTCCATGCCGAATTGCGTCAGGGATATGAACTGCACCATGTCGTCGCGGATCGCGAGATACCCGGTCCATCCGATCGCCAGAATCTTGAGCCACGATTTCACCAGTTCGCTGAACGAGCGCAGAGAAAACAACCGCGAGAACCCGCCGACCGGGCTGATCTTCGAAAAATCCCATTGCAAGCCATCCTTACGCCAGAGGAAGCCGGTTTGCATGAGGTTCGCCCCTACTCCTATGACAGCGATGCCGGCGAATACCGGTCCGAGGGTCATGAAGACGTCGAGTCCGATTTCTCCGAGGAGCAGATGCAGGTGGTCGAGACTGAGCGTACGATGCGAGGTCTCTTGAGCGGATTTGACCAGCCAGGTCTGGAGCGTCGCCCGAAGACGCTCCAGAATGACCGGCGCCATCCAATAGAGGGTTCCCAGGCAGCCCATCAATCCCACAGCCATCACGGCATCCCGGCTGAGCGCGATCTGACCCTTGCTGCGCGCTTCCGCCTTGCGTTTCGGCGTCGCCTGTTCTGTCCGGTTCTGCGCGCTGTCAGCCATGTCCCAATGCCTTCAGCAGACCGAGAATGGTATCCGCCAGCGTGATGAATTCCCGTTCGAACAGCGAGAGGGTAAAGGGCATGGCCAGGCCCATAGCGATGAGACCTCCCGCGATGGTGACGGGAAAACTCAGCACGAAGACGTTCATCTGGGTGACCGCCCGCCCGAGTATCGACAGGATGGTGTTCACGATCAACAGGGTGGCGAAGACCGGCGCGGCGATTTTGAGCGCGACACCGAGCATGTTTTGGGCCAACTGGATGACGTCCATGACGATGCTTTCGGACAGCCTGGCGCCGAACGGCGGCACGAACTCATAACTCATCCCGATGGCATGGACCACCAGCACATGGGCATTCAGGGAAAGAAACACCAGGGAGCCGAGCGTCAGTTGAAATTGCGAGATGAGCGGCGCGTTCTGATGCGTCGTGGGGTCGAGCAATTGAACGGCGCTGAAGCCCATCTGGCTGCCGATCAATTCGCCCGCGATCTGGAAGCCTGAAAACAAAAGCCGGACGGCCAGTCCGATGGTCAACCCGATCAGAAATTCATTTCCCACGCCGGCGACGACCGTGGCTGGATCGGTGGGAAGGGCGGGCAACTGAATGATGGGTGTGAGCACGAGGCCCAGCATCGTCACGAGCCCGGCCTTGAGCGGCGCCGGTATGGCTTTGGTATTGAGGATCGGAAACACGCTGATGATGCCTGCGATCCGCACCAGCAAAATCGAAAACGATTGGAACTGCGGAATCGCCAGGTGGAGGGTTTGAGCGGCGTTCATGGTGATGCGATGCCCTATGAATGGATCAGGGTCGGAATGCTGGTGATGAGCCGGGTCATGAAGGCGATCAAGACCCCCATCATCCAAGGCAAAAACAGAAGCGTCGCGGCAAACACAGCCAGCACCTTCGGCACGAACGTGAGCGTGGCCTCGTTGATCTGCGTCATGGCTTGAAACGTACTGACCAACAGGCCGACGACCAGACTGAGGCCCAGGATGGGCGCCGACACCAGGATGGTCGTTTCGATGGCTTGCCGGCCGATTTCCGTGACGGTTTCGAGGGTCATGCGCGCGACTCTCCTATTGAAAGCTCTTGACCATCGATCCGACGACCAGGTACCAGCCGTCGGCGAGGACGAACAAAATCAGTTTGAACGGAAGCGAGATCATGACGGGCGGGAGCAGCATCATTCCCATCGACATCAAGACGCTGGCGACCACCATATCCACGATGAGAAACGGGATGTAGAGCAGGAACCCGATCTGAAACGAGATGCGCAGTTCACTCAGCACAAAGGCCGGGATGATCACATGGGTCGGAACCTGCTCCACCTGCGCGGGCTTGGGGGAATGGGCCAGTTCGAGAAACAATTCGAGATCCTTATCGCGC
>JAJFBJ010000146.1 GCA_020697375.1 Nitrospira sp.
CCTGCCCTCCCGCGATTCTGGCATCCTGGGCTACCGTACCGGACAGGATGACCTTACCTCCCGCCGCGATCACGTCTCCGTTTACCACCCCATCCACCAGGATCTGGCCGCCTGCGGCATACAGATCGCCGTTCACGATGCCGGAAATCTCCACATGGGGGCCGAACGCGAAGTAGTCACCCTGGACAACTTGTCCAGGCTGCAAGACAGCCCGCTCGCCGAACGGCAAGCGAAGAAAAGGCTCGTCGGCGGAGGCGACCGTTGCGAACAAGGTCACACTCATGGACAGAAAGACGATAAAGAGAGTCACGATCGCTGCCTTCTTCTGTGCCGGTCTTCGGCGCGGTCCGGTACGCGCTCTCATTTCCTGACTGCCTCCATCTCAAAGCCGACGCCGCCCACGCGCATCTCTTCGATCCAACACAGCAAGCTTTCGACGACCCTGTTCCGCGCGACACAGTTCGCGCTGATGACGTTGGCGGTTCACCTATCGTTTCGTACTATCGGGCGAAATTATACGCCTGTTGCTCCTCGACCCGCGAGGCACCCAACCAAGAAAGAAGCGTACCTTCCTGTTTCAGATCGCCGCTTGATAATGGCCGACCCATCATAGGCCGCTCGCGAACACTGTCTGCGAGGGGTCCCTGGAATAGCGGTGATGACAGGGCCTTAATCGCTTCTAAGCCGATCTGCACCGCTTCTCCCGCTTCGGAATTGAACATAACCTCTCTCAAACCGCTCGCGTTGTCGTGCATCATGCCTGCGATTCTATGACCGCTCATGGTGCTAGCACCACCAGAGATATAGCCCGGCGTACGCTCCGCCCATGTTGAACCAATAGGGTCGCAACGGTCAGCCCGCCGGTTCCGGCTCCGACGATGATCACACCGGATACTTCCTGCTTCAGCGAACGGAACGGTTCGGTCTGGATCGAACCGCAGCTCGTTCAAATTCGGCCATCTCGTGTGCCGTGTCAATCATGTGCGCAATTCACGTTTCTCCGGAGACCTATGCGCATGCCCGTGCCCGATCCTCTTCAGCATCGTCAGATTTCTTTAATCAACCGGATTCTAGAGCCATGATTCTTTCAAGACGTAGAATACCTGGGGCAGCGATTGATGTGCACTAAAGCCAATCTGGGCTCCCGCAATAACTCGTCTCGCTTACTGAAACTGTCTCCGGAATCGCCACAGGCCGAAGCCGAACAACGACGCTCCAAGCGCCGCCATCGCAAGCACAGAATCCCAGAGAATGTTCAGGCCGGTACCTTTGAGCAGAATTCCGTTCGCGATATCGATGAAATAGCGCAAGGGCGACAACGCCATGACAGCGCGAACCGATGCAGGCATTGCTTCCATCGGCGCCGTGATGCCCGACAGCATGAGCATTGGAGCAGCCACCAGCAGCGTCATCATCCCCACCTGCCCTTGATTTCTCGCGAGCGTGGCGGCAGCCAGCCCCATACCGGCAGTGGTGACGACGAACAGCGCCGTGAGGGTAAAAAATAGCCAGATATTTCCCTTAATCGGTACCCCGAAAACCGGCTGCATGACCCCAAACAGGCCGACCGCTGTAGCGCCGAGAATTACCAGCGTCATCGCAAGAACTTTGGAGGCCATGATCTGGAACGGCGACAACGGTGAGACTAAGAGTTGCTCAACCGTGCCCCGCTCTTTCTCCCGCACCAGGGCCGCTGCAGGAAGTAGAAGCGCGAAGATCGTAATTTGACGGAGGAGATGCGAGATGCACTCGAACCAGGCTTCATTCTGGTCTGGGTTGTACCACACGCGATGGTCGCTCGTGATAAGAGGCAAGTCTGGTGACGAGTCCCCAAAGCTGCCGCCCCTGTCGAACGCTGACTCCTGGCCGAACCGCGCGACAATGCGGCCGGCATAGCTCGCGACAGAGAGCCCGTTTGCTGAGTTGGTCGTGTCCACCAGCAGTTGCACGGCTGTGGGTTCGCCCGTCATGAGTTGCTCGTGAAACCTGGGGGGAATCTCCAAAAATGCTACGGCAGTCCCCCGATCCAGCCGGCGGAGACCTTCCCGTGAATCGAGGACCTGACCGTTCAGCCGGAAGAAGGGAGCCTGAAACCGATGAATGAGCTCACGCGAGGATATGCTGTGATCGGCATCATGAACCAGCAGATTGGCCTCATGCAGTTGCGATCGGATGCCGTTACCTGTGATGTAGATCGCCAGAGTGAAAGAATAGACGAGAAAGGCGACGATCGGCACATCGCGAAACAACTGAAGCATCTCCTTTCGGGTCATGACGATCAGACGACGCCACCAAATGACGGCGCGTTGGGAGCCAGCTCCGGGGACAGCTTTCATGATCGAGGCCTCTTGGTAAAAAGTCCGTACCCCACGAATCGCAGAATGACGGCATACAGGGCCAGCGCGAGAACGTCCATCCACAGCACCTCAGGCCCTATCCCTTTCAGAAAGGTCCCACGGACGATGTTGGTGTAGTACATGCCTGGAAACAGGTGGGCCTGAAACTGGGAACCGGGGCCCAGGGAGGAGACCGGAACGATGAGGCCGGAGAAAAGGATTGTCGGAACCATCGTAATAATGATCGTGATGATGAGGGCGGCGATCTGTGTACGGACCAGCAGCGAGACGAGCAAGCCGAGGCCGGTGCCACAGAGTACGAACACCAATGAGGCTGCGAGAAAGAACAGGAGATTGCCTCTGAACGGTACATTGAACCACCGAGTAGCCATGATCCAGAGGACGACGGTATTCAATGATGAAATCAGCGCATAGGGAAGCAGCTTGCCGACAAGAAATTCGACCTTCGTCACCGTTGAGCTGTAAATGTTGTAGATGGAGCCGGTCTCTTTCTCTCTGACGATCCCCAGCGCGGTCAGCAAGGGAGACGAGAGCATCAAGGTAAACATCACGAGCGCCGGCACCATGGACCAGCTGCTCCGAACTTCTTCGTTGTAGAGATAGCGCACATCGAGCTTAATGGGCCTGGCCCGGTGCTCAGCCTGGACGCGGGATATCCCGCTTTTGCGGGAGATGTAGTCGACGAGTCGTTCTTCGTTGAAGGCGCTATTGATGGCGATCACATACCCTTTGGTAATGTCCGTCCGCAGGGGGAACGTTCCATCGATCAGCGTCTGAACACCCACCATCCGGCCTGCATTCAACCGTTCCCCAAACTTCTCGGGGATGATGATCGCGGCGCGGATGCGGCCTGAAGCAAGCAATGGCTCGACCTCTCGTTCATCCGTCAATGCCCCTTTGAAATCGAAATACCGAGATTGCTGAAAGCGATACAGATAATCGCGGCTGCGCGCGCTCTGATCCCCGTCTAAGGCTGCGTACGGGATGTTCTCAACGTCGAGTATCAGACCGTAGCCGAAAACAAGCATCCAGAGGATCGGAAGCACAAAAGCCAGCGAGAAGAACATCCGGTCCCTGACCGTCTCCCGCCATTCCTTTGAGGCCACCGCCGCGATACGCCGAATATTCATGCTGCCGCCTCGTGCCCCCCCGCCCTATCCTGCCGCTCCAAGGCCATGACTCTGTACACAAACACATCCTCCAAACTCAGAGGGCGCGCCGTGACCGAGTTGATCTTCACGCCAATAGACTCCAGCGCATTGCAAGCGCGGTCTTTGTCGCCTGCCGGATCTCGACAAAATAGATGAATGCGTGTCCCATACAGGGCAGCTCCGGCAAAGCCCGCCCGTTGCAATTCCAACAGGGCCCTGCCTGGGTCATCGGCTAGGACTTCGAAGAGGTGGCCGGCCTCTTTTTCAACGCTGAGCTTCATATCCGCTGGAGACCCGTCCGCCACGATTCGCCCTGCGTACATCAATGCGAGATGGTCACAATGCTCGGCTTCGCTCATATAATGGGTGGTGACGAGCATGGCGACCCCTTCTTCTTTCGCCAGGCGCGACAGAATGTTCCAGAAGTGGCGCCGTCCAATTGGATCGACGCCGGAGGTAGGTTCGTCCAGAAATAGTACACGCGGCTGGTGCACGAGGGCACAACCTAGGGCCAATCGCTGACGGACACCCATCGGCACACGGCCGGTGAGGTTCGACTCGTATCCCTTCAAGCCGGCCATCGACATGACCCACTTCAGTCGTTGGTCCGTTGCTCTTCTGTCCAGTCCATAGATCCCCGCAAACAGACGAATATTTTCCACGACGGTCAGATCGAGATAGAGCGAAAAGGCCTGGGACATATAGCCGATCCGTTCTTTGATGGCGCCGCCGGCTGTTCGCATATCGGCGCCGGCCACGCGGCCCTCGCCTCCGCTGGGTGGCATAATACCGTTCAGCATCTTGATTACGGTCGTTTTTCCGGCCCCATTAGCTCCTAGCAGGCCGAAGATTTCGCCTGACTTTACCTGAAAACTCACATGGTCCACGGCACGAAATGGTCCGAAATCGCGGATGAGACCCTTCGCTTCGATCGCTAACGCGTCATTCGGCGTAAAAGGTACGACGGAAGGCATCTCGATGACCGACGGCTGTTCACCCTGTCGAAGCAACAGCGCAACAAAGACATCTTCCAGTTCCGGCTCATTGACTCGAAATTGCACGGGCTTGATAGTACCGAGGCTCGATGTGATCGATTGCATCGCGGCGGCGGGAATGGGCTCCTCCGTGAAGACGCGAAGCGCGGAACCCAATGCCTCAACCTGCATATACTGCGTCTTGAGCCTGGCAATCGCGTCCACTTGAGGCGCTGCTTCAAAGGTCACCATCGATCCAGGAACCAGCGCCTGCACCTCCGTCGGCGTCCCCGACACTAGGACCTTGCCTTCCCACAGAAACGAGAGCCGATGAAATCGTGACGCCTCGTCCATGTAGGCCGTTGAGACCAAGGCCGTCATACCCTTCTCCTGAAGCAGCTGGGCCAGGATGGCCCAAAAATCCCGGCGAGACACGGGATCGACGCCGGTCGTCGGTTCATCCAAGATGGCCAGTTCCGGTTCATGAATAAGGGTGCAGATCAGTCCTAGCTTTTGCTTCATGCCGCCGGACAGGTTTTTCATCGCCCGATCGCGAAACTTGTCGAGCCTCGTCATCGCAAGGAGTCGAGCCTTCCGCTCGGCCAAGGCTTGTTCCGGCACCAGCCTGAGTTGCGCAAAGAAATCGATGTTTTCTTCGACCGACAGGTCAGGATACAAATTCAAACCAAGCCCCTGCGGCAGGAATCCGAGTCGCTGCTTCACTCTTTCGGCGGCACGTTCCGAGTCGACCAACGTTCCAAATACCTCCACAGTACCCCTGTCATAAGTCAGCACACCGGCCATCGCCTTCATGAGGCTGCTCTTGCCCGAGCCGTCCGGTCCGATCAAACCATAGATTTCCCCTTTCTTGATTTCAAGATCGACCCCGTCGACCGCCACCTGTTTCTTATAGCGCTTGGCAAAGCCGATGACTTTCACGATCGGGGGTTCACTGCTCGCCATGTATCCTCTTCATTCTGCAGGTCGACAGCTACTGGAACAGTAAGTCATTAGCTCGCGGCCGTCACCTTCCGGATTGGCTGATTACTGAAAGCTGACCGCTTTCCTGCCTACCGTTTCGGCTTCGCCCATGCCACATCGTCACGCCATCGAATGATGGCATCAGCCGGTAATCCGGGCGTCAGCCTGTGATCCGGGTTCGCAGTCAAGTAAAGCTTCACCGCGTAAATCAACTTCACCCGTTCATCGGGGGTCTGCACTTCCTTCGGCGTGAACTCGGCTTTGGATGCGATGTAGCGCACCGTTCCTTCGAACGGCTGTTCCGGAAAGGCGTCGGTAAAGATGCGGGCCGGCAGATCAAGTCGTAACTTCCCAATCCGCACTTCCGGCACGTAGACCTTGAGGTACAGGCGATCGAGGTCAACAAGCTCCAATAACGGCGCTCCCGCGGCGACTACTTCGCCGACATCGATCATTCTTGTGGTGACCGTCCCACTCGTAGGAGCCGTGATCGTCAAGTCCTTCAGGACGCTCTCGACCTCATCGACAACCGCGTACGCTTGGTCTCGCTGCCGTTCGAGGGCGCTCACCTCCGATTCCTTCGCGCGAATCCGCTTCCATCCCAGTTCCGCCTGCGCAAGTTCCTTGACGGCCTGCGTGAGTCTCGATCGGGCGACAGTAAGCTCGCTCTTGGCCCCACTCCATTTGGTCTCAGCCTGGTCTACCTGCTGACGCGATACCGCTTGTTCGGCGATAAGCGGCCGCATCCGTTCTACATCGCGACGCGCCTCATCCTCAACAGCTCTGGCCCTGCCCACGGCGGCACGAGCGCTTGAGATCCCTGCATCGGCTGTCTCGATAGCCAGCGGGACTTCAAGGTTCAGCACCGCCAGAGAGGCGTGTGCGGCTTGGACCTGAGATTCAAGCGCCTCGAACCCGCGGAGAGCCTGTTCGACGCGCGTCCGAATTTGCACATCGTCTAAACGGATAAGGATCTGTCCGGCATGGACTGTGTCACCTTCTCTCGCGAGCAATTCCTGAATGCGCCCCGCAAACTTGCTCGCAATTGTGACATGGTCTCCCTCGATCCGACCGTTCGCCTGAATCAATCCCTCCGACAGGCCGCCGCGCCACATTCCGCGCTCAACCGCGTAATATCCGCCACTCGCCAACGCCACGAGTAGAAATCCAAGCAGGATGCGTGGCCGTGAGAGCGCTAGAGACATCACTCCACCTGACAGGCCCGCCCGTCCGTCACTCCGAGAACGATATCAGCATGCACAGCCATCCCCCTTTGACAGGCCCACTGTCTTCGCGGGCCATCTGGTGCAAGTGGTGCAAGGATGGAGCCTTATCCGGAACCCGGCCAGGTGTAAGCAAAACCTCGTCACCCCAGGGCGGGTGAATGGGAAGGAGAGGTTAGGGTCAAGCAGGGGACCGTGGAGGACTGCTACAGCAAGCTTCCGGCCGGTGGCAGAACGCGACAGGCCGGCCGATGACTCACAGGGTCGGTGGTCAGCTATCGGCTGCCGTATCCTACCGAGAGAAACCGAAATCCGAGAGCATCGACGGCTGCTCAACCGGTGCGGGAAACGCCCATTACATGTGCTCGCGTAGTGACAACAGGAGGAGGTGCGTACCGCCTCCACGACCGCCTCCCGATCCGGAAGATCCGGAACCACAGAATCCCGCTTGAGGTAATACAAGGCATCTTCATTCTTCGGCCATCCCGGGATGTACATGAACAGAGCCGGAGTGGTCTCCCTCGCGAGGGCCTTGATCTCTTCCGTGATCTTCCTCGGCGAGGAGGCTTGGTCAATCGCAGGAAACACATAGGCCACCAGGAGGACCACATACCCGACGGCGAGTGCGCCGACCGCGCACAAGGCGAGGCGGAGCCGGGATCGGACGACCGCATAGAGAAGCAGGCCCGAGAAGGACACAATCACCGCCATGAACGCCGGTGACACCACGGCGGTCGAGACAAGCCACCGGCGTCGGAGCGGCGCCGCGCCCAGAAACATTCCCGCGGCGTACACGACGGCCAAGATGACAAGCAGACCTTTGAGCAGTCGAGGCATCGGTCTGGCCGCATCGTCTGATGAGAATACCTGGTGATAGTAATAGCCGATCATCAAGCCGATACCAGGCACGATCGTGGTGAGATAGGGCTCACGTTTGAGGGTGGCCAGGCTGAAGGCGGTGAACAGCCCCAGCACCCAGACGAGCAGCAGCAACTCGGTCGGATGAGATCGGAACGGTCGTTTCGTCCACAACAACAGGAGCGCCGACGGCAACAGAGCGCACCAGGGAAAAAAGTCGGCCCACATCATCCCTAGATACCAATACAAGGGATGCCCATCCTGACCGGACCGTGAGAAACCCAACGATCCGGTATTCCAGACGGATTGAATGGCACTACCGATTCTGAAATGGTGCTGATAGCCGGGACTCAGCATCTGCGCGTATCCTGCCATCATCGCGAGCGCCACCAGCAGCCCGGCCCAGAAGAACCGATCCTTCACCATCCGCGCATCGCGCTGGATGAGGGCATAGATCGACATGACGAGCAGGGGCAGGAAAAACCCATGCATCTCCTTCAGCATCGCACCAAGCGCCATGCTGACGAATGCGAGCAGATACCACCGTGAACTGCGGCCCAGCAATTGAACCTGAATCCAGGCAAACAGAGCGAGGGTTACCAGAAAGGTCAGGGTGGAATCGAACAGCACGCGACGCCCGTACCAGAGGAAGACATGTGTGGAGGCCACGACCAAAGCCGCCCAGAATCCCCCCAGGGGTGAAATCAGTTTGACGCCCAGCGCATAGGTCAGCAGGACGGTGCCGACTGCGGCGAACGAACCGGGGAGACGCAATGCGACCTCGTTGTCGCCCCACAGCGAGGTCGAGAGATGGAGGAGCCAAAAGAATAACGGCGGCTTGTTGATGTACGGAGCACCTTGATAGGTCAGGTCGAAAAATTCCCGCCGACGCCCCATTTCTCCCGCAATGCCGGCGTACAGGCCTTCGCTGCCTTCGATCAGGGAGAGATGCAGGTTGGCGAAGAATGTCCAGCCGGCGACAAGTGCGAGTAGCGCAATTTCAACATACCGGCGAGAGGCGGCATTCCACTGCCGCCTCTCATCCGGTCTTTCCTGGTTCAGCGCCTGTTCGTTCAACACCTCACCATGCCCTCCCCTTCTACTGGGGTATACGCACACATGTCACCCGTATTCTGCT
>JAJFBJ010000147.1 GCA_020697375.1 Nitrospira sp.
TGACCTGCCGCCGCTGCTCCACACGTCGGATGTGCTGGCATTTGCCCCCTACATCGATGCGTTGCTGTTCGTGGTGGAAGAGGGCCGCACGAAATCGGAAGATGTAGAACGGGCGCTATCGCTGGTGAAACAATCGACCCCGGTGCTGGGAACGGTGTTGAACAAGGCAGGACGGGCGGGTATCAGTCCGGCCGACATGAAGAAAGTGGTCCGAGGATAACGATGTACACAAAATTCTATCATCTGCACGCCAAACCTTTCGCTCTTCTGCCGGACAGCGAGTTTCTCTATCTCGGCGAGACGCACCGGGCTGCCTATAGCCTTCTGGAATATGGCCTGCTCAGTGAAGCCCCCTTCATGGTCCTCACCGGCGATCCCGGCATGGGAAAGACCTCGCTGCTTCAAAAGGTCGTTGCGGAGCATCGGGACCATTATTCGATGGGACTTATCACCAACGCCCGCTATGACCTAGATTATCTCCTGCCGTGGATTTTGCTGGCTCTTGGACTCAACCACAAGCGCCTGGATCCTGTCGAGGCGCATCATCTCTTTGCGGAATATTTGTCGCAGGAGGCGGCGCGTAACCGGCGGGTGGTGCTCATCATGGATGAGGCGCAGAATCTTGGCGTCACATTGTTGGAGGAGTTGCGCCTGCTGTCCAACATGAATCAGGACAAGAGGCTGCAGTTACAGATCATTCTGTCCGGCCAGCCTGACCTCCATGCGCTGCTCCGGCGCATCGACATGACCCAATTTGCGCAGCGAGTCGTGGTGGACTATCACCTCCAGCCCTTCACGGAAAAGGAAGTCACGCAGTATATCGAGCACCGGCTCCACCTTGCAGGCGCCACCGGACCGCTTTTCACTGAACCGGCCTGCAGCCTGGCCTACCGCCTGAGCCAAGGCAATCCCAGGCTCATCAATCAGGTCTGTGAAATGGCATTGACCTATGGCTTTGCGGAACAGGCTCACCGCATTACGGCCAAGCTGGTGGCCCAGGCCGCGGTTGACCGACGCAAGAACCGCATCCTGCCCCTATGTGAGCAGGAAGATCTCTCCGCCCTTGCCGCCTCGGCGGAGGAACCGGAAGAGCCGGTCACGTACGAAGCGCCGAGGAGGCTCGACAGGCTCGCCACCGCTCCTCTTGCAGAACCCGCTCCATCGTTGAACAATGCGCCGGTTGCCGCAACCAGGGCTGAGGCCTGTTACCAACGCGGGCTTGCGCTGAGGACCTCCCGGGATTTCACCATGGCGATCCGTCAATTCGAACAGGCAGCAGGCGATCCGGCCTATCATCTTCAGGCGTTCGGTCAAATCGGTCTTTGTTATCGGGCAATCGGGCAATCGGCCAGGGCGGTGGCGGCATTTCGAAAGGCCTGTACGGACCAAGGCGCCTCACGCCGCCAGCATCTGAACGTGCGTTATCTACTGGGACGAACGCTCGAACAACTGGGGGAGCGGCCGGAAGCGCTGGAGCAATACCGGCTGATTTTCCATTCGGACCGGACCTTCAAGGATACCGCCGTCCGGCTCTCGCACCTGGAAGAAGATTTCCCCTACGGCTCGGCGCAGCATCGTTCCCACCCCTCGCGCATCGGACAGGCCTGGCGGCATGTGCGGCAGTTGTTGAAGGGGAACGGCTAGGTAGGTCAGAATAGGCCGTTTCTTTCAACAGATCGTATGAAGCAGATCATTCAACATTACCGTTCCGGGGTGGTGAAGGTGGAGGATGTTCCTCCGCCATCGCTTCGGGGCGCCGGTATCCTGTTGTTGAACGATGCTTCGCTCATCAGCCCCGGGACCGAGAAATCCACTGTCCAGGGCGCTCAAAAAAATTTGATCGGCAAAGCGATGGAACGCCCGGAGAGGATCAAGAAGGTCCTCGCCGCCATTCACAAAGATGGGCTTGCGGACACGATCAAGCGAGTCTTCGACCGGCTGGATACTCCCGCCGCCTTAGGGTACAGCTGCGCTGGAACCGTCGTCGAGGTCGGCAAGGGTGCCGATGTGTTTTCAATCGGCGATCGCGTGGCTTGTGCGGGACAGAATTACGCGTCACATGCGGAGATGGTCTATGTGCCGAAACAACTCTGCGTCAAAATTCCTGAGACGGTGGATAGTGAAGACGCCTCGTTCGTGACGCTCGGCGCGATCGCGTTGCAGGGTGTTCGTCAAGCCGAGCCGCGGCTTGGAGACCGGATGGCCGTCATCGGGCTTGGTCTCCTCGGACAGCTCACGGTGCAATTGTTGAAAGCCTCGGGATGCCGCGTCATTGGAGCCGATTTAGATTCTTCAAAATTGCAGCTGGCTCGGGAGCTTGGCGCGGACGCCGTGGTTTCTTCCGCCGGCCTGATTGAAGCGGCTTCGGCATTCTCTGAAGGCCATGGCGTGGATGCTGTCATCATCACGGCCAGCACGAAGGACAATGGTCCGGTGGAGACAGCCGGCGCGATCGCGCGAGCGAAGGGGAGGGTGGTGGTCGTCGGCGCCGTGGGCATGAACCTGCCGCGGGAGCCTTACTATAAGAAGGAATTGGAATTGCGGCTCTCGATGTCCTATGGGCCAGGCCGCTACGACAGCCAGTACGAGGAGCATGGGCGCGATTATCCCTTCGGCTATGTGCGATGGACGGAACAGCGGAACATGCAGGCATTTCTGGAGCTGGTCGCGGAACGCAAGGTCCGGCTCAAGCCGCTGATCACCCATCGTTTTCCCATCGAACAGGCCGAATCGGCCTACTCACTGATGATGGAGGGGACCCAACCCTACATGGGCATGGTCATTAGCTATCCGTCCGACCACGCTCGTCCATTACCGCGAACCATTTCGATGTCGCCTCGAACATCACATCGCGCGGTCACGATGGGCATCATCGGAGCAGGGAACCATGTTAGGGCCATGCTGTTGCCGCCCCTCCAAACCATGAACAACGTCACGCTTCGCGCCATCTGCACCGCTTCGGGAATGACATCCAAGGCGCTCGCCGGCAAGGTCAAGGCGGAGTACTGCACCAGCGATGCGCAGGCCGTCCTGGACGATACGGCGATCAATACGGTGTTGATCGGCACCAGGCACGACAGCCATGGATCACTCGTGATGAAAAGTCTGATGGCGGATAAACATGTGTTCGTCGAGAAACCGCTCTGTTTGACGCAGGAAGAGTTGCAGGACATCCGGGCGCTGTATGACAAAAAATCTTCCGACGGGCTTCATCTCATGGTCGGGTTCAATCGTCGTTTTTCGCCCCATGCCGATCAGGCCAGGACCTTTTTCGCCTCGAGGACTAATCCGCTCGTCATGCTGTACCGGATCAATGCCGGTCCGGTTCCCAAGGAACATTGGGTGCAGGATCCTGACGTGGGAGGCGGGCGGCTGATCGGTGAAGTCTGCCATTTCGTCGATTACATGCAGGCGCTCTGCGGAGCCCTGCCTGTATCGGTCCATGCCGTCAGGATCGGCCGGCATAGTTCCGGGATCACCGAAGATCAATGCAGCCTCTCACTCAGGTTCGGAGACGGATCCATCGGGACTATCGTCTACACCTCTGAGGGTAACGCCGTTCTCCCGAAGGAACGTTTCGAGGCCCATGCCGACGGCAAGTCGCTCACGATGGACGACTTCCTGGAGACGCGGATGTACGATGGCGGGAAGAATCATGTCTTCAAGACGGCCAAGCGCGAGAAGGGCTTTCCCGAAGAAATGGCGCAATTCGTGCGAGCCGTCGAGCAGGGACTTCCATCGGTCATCGCGTTCAGTCACATCGAAGCGGTCACTCGCGCCTGTCTGCTCGCAGTCCGAAGCCTTCAGTCCGGGGTTGTGTACGACTTCTGAGAGGCTCAGGCCCCTTCACGTCGGTTCCGACAACGTCCCTCACACATCGGAGGGCTCGCATGGCTCCCACAGATGTTGTTGACCTCTCGGCTGCTGTCTTGTAATAGGAAGGTATGTACGAAACGTTCTACGGCCTGAATCTCAAGCCATTCACCTTGGCGCCGAATCCGGACTTCCTCTATCGCGGGGAAACCCACCGGCTGGCCATGGCGACTCTGGAATACGGCATCCTCAATGAGGCGGGGTTCGTCGTGCTCACGGGAAAGCCCGGGATGGGGAAGACCACTCTCCTGCAGCAGCTGTTGACGGAACATCGCGACCATTTCACCATCGGCTTGATTACCAATACCCATGCCGGGATGGACACGCTGATGCCTTGGATCCTGCTCGCCTTCGGCTTGAATGGAAAGAACCTGGATAAACTGGAAGCCTTTCACGAGTTCTCACAGTTCTTGAACAAGGAAACCATTGCCCGTCGAAGGGTATTGCTGATCGTCGATGAAGCGCAAAATCTCGGCGCCACACTCCTGGAGGAACTTCGGCTCCTGTCCAATCTCAATAGCGACAAAGCGCCTGTCCTGCAAATCATTCTATCGGGCCAGCCAAACTTGCGGGAGCTTCTGCAGCGCAAGGACCTGATGCAGTTCGCTCAGCGCGTCATGGTGGATCACAGCCTCGAACCCTTCAATGAAGAAGACAGCATGGGTTACATCGCCCATCGCCTGCGGGTGGCCGGCCGCAACGCGCCGCTGTTTACCCATCAATCCACCCTGATGATCCATCGGCTGACTGGCGGCATCCCGCGGTTGATCAATCAACTGTGCGATACGACATTGACGTATGGCTTCGCGGAACAGTCGTCGTTTCTGTCGACGAAAGTCGTGGCGCAGGCGGCCAAAGATCGCAGCAAAGGAGGAATTCTTCCGCTGACTGACACGGACGCCTTGACGACGCTGACACAGGAACAGGAACAGGCAGAACGGACTGAACTGGCTGCCTTGATGGCTGAGACAAGCGGCGCCAGAACCGACGCAAAAGGTTCGCGCGTTGCTGAGCCGTCCGGCAACGCTTCCCGGCATGAAACAGCGGAATGGTACGAACGGGGTCTGGCGCACAAGAAAGCCGGCCGGCACAAAGAAGCGTTGCACCAATTTTCCCTCGCCGCGCAGGATGAGTCCCTCACATTCAAGGCCATGGCACAGGCCGGCCTCTGTTTGAAATCCATCGGGCGGCCCGAAGAGGCGGTCACAGCATTTCGTAGAGCGCTGCAATGCCAACGTCAGTCAACGTTCGATACGATACAAGTGCGATATCTGCTCGCGCGCATGTTGGAAGGCCTGGGCCGCATTGATGAGACGCTTGAACATTATCGCTGGATCCGACGAGAAGACCCGGGCTTCAAGGATGTCGCCGAACGCATCGAGCGCTTGAGCAGGCGGCGGCCGTCTTCTTCTCACAAACCTGATCCCGCCCGCGACGACGCTTCCTGGGTGACACAGCTGCACCGAATATTCGGCACTTCAAAATAGCCTCATTCCGACCCGCCGGTCCGCCGACCGGTTGCTTGACCTCATCCCTTTTCTCCTTCTCAAGTTTCCCATTCTCTCAGCCGATCATTCATGAGGGGGCATGTCTGCATGGGTTTGGAAATCATCCAGATCGTTGAAGATGATCAGGCGCAGGCCAAGCTGTTGGACCAGATTCTTCGGCGGGCATCGTTTCGGACCAATGTCGCGTTCGACGGACCGTCCGCCATGCAGGATGTATGGCGCATCAAACCGTCCCTGCTCATGATCGACGATAATCTTCCAGGCCTCACGGGGCGAGAAATCTGCCGGCGATTGCGGCGAGATCCTTCCACTCAGCATATCCCTATCATCGTCCTATCCGGATATTCGTCCGAGGGATGTCGGACCGAAGCGCTCGATGGCGGCGCGGACGATTTCATCGTCAAGCCCTACGGGGCGGCGGAGTTGGTGGCGAGGGTCCGGGCGTTGCTGCGTCGTAGCCGGCAGGAACAGGAGCAGGAATCAGGAGATGATCTCGTCCTGGCAGATCATCTGTATGTGGTTATCTACCGGGACAAACAGATGACCCTTTCCATCCGGGAATGGAAAGCCTTGCGCCGATTGACCTGTACGGCCGGCAGGGCCGTGCCTCGCGAAGAACTCAGGACGCTTCTCTGGGGGGACGACGATCTTCTCCACGACAGGGCGCTCGATTCCTGTATGGAACAACTCAATTACAAACTGGCCGAAGGAGGAGTGAGGGTTGGTATGCTGTCGATGGTCCACGGCGGCTATCGTCTGTCGGCCGGTTCCTCCGAGTCGACGGAACCCTTACGAGCGTAGCAAAGCATACTCTGCCCTTCTCAGAGTTGCCGAGAGCCCTTACCTTTCGGGAAGCGAGCGGCGTTTTTCAACATTCGGCCAGCGATTTCTTGTTCTCCTCCATCCCAAGCCATAGGTGACCGGAGGCCAACGCATCCACCAGCCAATTCAAATCGGTTGGAACGGCCCTGGCGCGTTTCCTGGCCCGTTTCCAGTCTTTTCTAATGCGCGGCCGCACGCTCATGCCCAGCTCTTTTCCCCAGCAACGGAAATCCGCAAGTTCTTCATAACGCCCCAACAAGGCCTGCACCTGTTTGATCCGCTTCACCAGCTCTTGTTTCGGTTCCGGACGGCCAGGCAGCCACTCGGTCTGGTAGCGAACGGTTTTGAGGGCAAGACGTAAGGCATGGAGACGTTTGCGCCTGGGCTTCTCAGACGCGGCTTCCATCATGCGTTCGAGATCATGCAGATGCACATGCCGCAACAATTCAAGCCGGCCGTGAAGTGAGAGGCCGTCTTGGGCGATGGTGGGAAACGCATGCTTCCAGACGGCTTGTTCGATTTGGCGATAAGTCTGCTTGCGCCGCAATTTCTGATCGTTTTTTGCAATCCAAGCCTGGACGGCGCGCATTTCGGCCTGAGGCGCCTCGATCTTTTCCAGATACTGGAGAAACACCTGCAGAGCCCGCAGCTTGCTCAGCCGCCGCACGTTCTCAGCCATGACTGCCGCC
>JAJFBJ010000039.1 GCA_020697375.1 Nitrospira sp.
GATCAGCACGAGTAGCAGCTTGATTGGAACCATGTCATGCCAACACCTCGCGTGAGCCCGCCACGTACTACGCTTCCAGGCTATAACCTCCAAAAACTGCAAGTCCATCCAGCATCGGCATCTACTCGCAGGCAGATGCGGTCATGGTACGATTAATCCGCGGCCCGGCGTGAATTCAGAAGGTTCGATTCTCACTTCGACATGTGATCGCAAGACCAGATGGATCCTCTTTTCCTCCTCCTGACAGCCTGGGCTGCTTCAGCGGTCGTGATGTTATTGCTCTGGCTCGTCGAGCGCCGGGTACGCAACGTGGCGATTGCAGATGTGGGGTGGTGCTACGGCCTGGCGCTGGTCTTGTTGTGGTACGCAGGTTCGGTCTCGGGAGAACCGGCCAGGCGGTTGCTCGTCGCGATGATGGTCTTCCTCTATGCAATCCGCCTCGGCACGCACGTGTTTGCCGACCGTGTGTGGAACAAGGTAGAAGACGGCCGATATCGCGCCCTGCGCCTCCGGTGGGGAGAACAGGGACCTTGGCGCAGATTCTGGTACTTTCAACTCCAGGCGGCCGCCATCGCGCTTTTCTCCCTTCCTCCCTTGGTGGTCATGCAAAATCCCCATCCGCCGTTTCACTTGTGGGACTTGGCCGGATTTCTGCTCTGGGGCGTCGCGGTAACGGGAGAGGCGATCGCAGATCGGCAGCTTGCCGCGTTCCGGAGCAAACCCTGGAACAAGGATCGCGTGTGCCGGATCGGTCTGTGGCGTTATTCGCGCCATCCCAATTACTTTTTCGAATGGCTTCACTGGTGGAGTTATGTAGTGATGGGGCTGGCGAATCCGACGGGAAACTGGGGGCTGACATTGATCGGTCCGATCGCGATGGGTTGGGCGTTGCTGAAGGTTACCGGCATACCCGTGACCGAGGCCCAGGCCATGGGCAGTCGCGGCGAAGACTATGCCCTCTATCAGCGCACGACGAATGCGTTCATTCCCTGGTTCCCGCGTCGTCCGTAACGAGAGGTTGAGATTATGGCTTGTCGGCGAGGTGAGTCAGCCGCATGCGGGCGGTTTCGGCGGCAGGGCTATCGGGGTAGCGATGGATGATCTCTTCGTAGAGTTCCTTGGCGTGAGCCCTATTGTTCTGGCGCTCCTCGAACTGGGCTGTGTCGAGAAGTTGCGCAGCCTGGTCGGGGCCGCAGGCCGATCCGGTCAGAAGCAGGATGAGAAGGATCCAAGCATTACCTCTGTTCATGCAGCTGTCCGTTGAGCCGGCTCGTCCTGAAGCCCGCTCGCGCCGACCTTGCAATCGGCGAGGTTTTGGAGTCGTCCCCAAGGAATCACGGCCTGGCCTCCGGTGCCAGCATGCAGTTTCTCCCAAGACTCCAAAAGATTCAAGCAGGCATGGTCGATGTGCCACAGTTCATCCACCCGGACATGAACCTCCGCAAGAGGCGGAGTTCGTTCGAGGGCCTGTGCCAGGCGAGGGAGGCTGAGGAAGGTAGCGACTCCCGACAGTTCCAAGGTGAGTTTTCCGCTGTGCGGATCGTGCCGGTAGGCGGTTTGCAATGATTGGGTGCGATAGAGCAGCTTCCCCACGGCCAACCCTAAGCCCAGTAGCACGCCGATCAAGAGATTGGTCGTCACGATCGCCAGCATGGTCGATAGGTAAATGGCGACTTCGCTGAGTCCGTGCGGTTTGAGTTCCTTGATCGCTTGTAGATTCATGAGCTTGTAGCCGGTATAGACCAATACGGCGCCGAGGCTCGCGGTCGGGATGAGCCGAAGTACGAACGGCAGAAGGGACACGAACAACAGCAGCCACAATCCGTGGAACACCGTGGCCATGCGGGTTCGTCCGCCCGCCTGCACATTGGCCGCGCTGCGGACGATGACGCCGGTCATGGGCAGCGCCCCGAGGAGACCGCAGAGGCCGTTGCCGACCCCGTGGGCGAAAAGCTCACGGTTGTAGCGCGTGCGCGGACCGCGGTGGAGCTGGTCCACCGCGGTGGCGGAGAGCAGCGTCTCCACGCTGGCAATAAAGGCCAGACCCAAGGCTTTGGCCCAAATCGAGATATCGAGGAGGTGTGTGACGTCGTCGGCTTGAGGCAGGCTGATGACCCATAACAAATTGTCACGGACCGAGACATGGCTCACCGGCAGGTGATAGAGGGCCACGAAGGCCGTCGCTACCGTGACCCCTACCAGCATCGACGGGACAAGGCGGAGAGCGGTCGGCGAGAATTTCGTCCATAAGACGATGGTGGCGATGGTCAAGAGCCCGATCCAGGCCGCTTCGTGATTGCTCGTGGCCGTATCGTTGCTGGTGAGCAGACTTTTCCAGATGGCCGCGGGAATGGTCGACAGGTTGGCCGGCCCGCTGCTCTGCGGCACATCGTCGATCATGACGTGAAACTGGCTGGCGAGGAGAAGTAGGCCGATACCGCTCAGCATGCCGTGAATTACGGCAGGAGAGACAGCGCGGAACCAATGGCCGACTTTGAGCCAGGCGGCCAGAATCTGAATGATGCCGGCCAGGAAAATGATGATCCCGATGTGGTCCGGCCCGTGGACCTGGACCAGCTCCCAGATCACGACCGTCAGGCCGGCTGCCGGGCCGCTGACCTGGAGGGGGCAGCCTGCCAGGAGGCCGACCACCAGCCCTCCGATGATGCCGGTCACGATTCCTTGGCCGGGCGGGACGCCGGATGCCACTGCGATGCCCATGCAGAGCGGCAAGGCGACCAGCAGGACCACGACGGAGGCGAGCAAATCCTGCTTCAGGTCTACGACGGGAGGTAAAGAATGGGAATGGGGCCAGTCCATAGGGAGGGCACGTGGCGGTAATTACGGCCCCAGGCCCACCCTATCAAACCGGAGAAGGACTCCCAAATGGAATGCGAGTTCCTGCAGGGCCGGTCTCACGGCCCGACAGCCGAGGTCATGACCACTTATCTTGTCGATTGTTCCCGTATGCCGTATCGAGGAGACGTAATGGCTTCACTGCGGCAGCGGGGACAGCGGCTGGGCCTGGTGAGTCGTCTGCGTTCGCGAAAAACGAACGCGCAGTCCCGGCATTCCGACGGTTCAAGCAGAAACGTACGCGCTCTGTCGCGAGCGAGGGTTTTCACGATATGCGTCAAGTGATCCTCCACCTGGCGTTCCGGCATCCCCAGGAGTTGCGCCAATTGGTGAGAGGTCAGCAGCGTGCCGGTCAGTAGATCGATGATCCGGCGGCGAGGAGTCTGTTCCCGCGGCAGCATACGATGTCATCATAGGTCAACGGCCCGTCGATGAAAAGGCAGGAATCGGTCGAGGCGATCTTGGTATACTACGCGAGACTTTTGCGCCTTCCCCCGCAATGAAAATGAAAGAGATGCTATGAGCGGACCGCTGTGGGACGAGCTGGCCGAGCTGGCGCTGACTCATGCGCGCGCGGCCGGGGTCGAGTACGCGGACATCCGGCTGCTCGACACAACGACCCGTGCGATCAGCGGAGAAGACCGTCGCATTGCACACATTCGAGAGGCCTCGGATCGCGGGTTCGGCATTCGGGTGCTGCATCGGGGCGCCTGGGGTTTCGCGTCGAGTTCCATCCTCTCATTCGAAGAGGTTCCGCGCGTGGCGGATCTGGCGGTGGATATCGCAAAGGGCTCCGCCTCCCTTGCCATTGAAAAGGTGCGACTGGCGCCTGAGCCGGTTCATCGTGATCGCGTCTTGACCCCCTTCCGGCTGGACCCCTTTGCAGTTCCCCTCGAGGAACAGACATCGCTGCTTTTGGATACGATGGATTCGATTCAGCGGCATCCCGGCGTGGTCAGAAGCCACGCCAGCCTCTGGACGCAGCGCGACCGCAAATTGTTCCTGTCCACCGAAGGCTCCCGTCTGGAGTTTGATTTATTGGCGATGCAAGGCGACTGCACCGCCACGGCGGTCCATGGCGGGCGATTTGCCAGCCGCAGTTTCAACACGCCGCATTTGCGCATGGGGTACGAGTTGATACGCGAGACTGATTTCATCCGCGAGGGAATGCGGATCGCCGAGCAGGCGGTGGAGAAAGTACAGGCTCCCGCCGTCGAAGCGGGTCGGTACGATCTGGTGCTCGATCCGGAACATCTTTCGTTGACGATGCACGAATCCTGCGGCCATCCCAGCGAGTTGGACCGGGCGCTCGGCTACGAGGCGAACTACGCCGGCACCAGTTTCCTGACGCCGGACAAGCGCGACACCTACCGCTATGGTTCCTCCCACGTGAACCTGGTGGCCGACAACACCGAGCCCGAAACGCTGGCCTCGACAGGGTATGACGACGACGGGGTAAGTTGTCAGCGATGGGATATCGTGCGTGGGGGCATTTTCGTCGGTTATTGCACGAACCGGGAGGTGGCGACGAAGATCAAAGAGGAACGCTCGCGAGGGTCGAACCGGGCCGATAGCTGGGGTAGCGTCCCGATGGTCCGCATTGCGAACATCGGTCTCGAACCGGGAAAGGCGACAGTCGACGAGCTCCTGTCCGACGTCAAAAGAGGCATCTACATCGAGGGCCATGGATCCTACAGCATCGACCAGCGCCGGTACAATTTTCAGTTCGGCGGCGATGCGTTTTGGTTGATTGAAAACGGCAAGCGGACTCATATGCTGCGCGATGTGGTGTATCACGGCATCACCCCGGATTTTTGGAGCCGGTGCGACGGCGTCGCCGATCGCGCGCACCGCCGCCGTTATGGGTTCATTACCTGTGGCAAGGGCCAACCGGGTCAAGCGGGCTGGATGACGCACGCCGCCTCCCATGCCAGGTTCAGGCGCATCGATGTGATTACCGGGCAAGCCAGGGCCGATGAATGACTTCGCCGATCACTCCGTCATGGCCTAGGTTGACGAGCCGGCAGGAATTGGACTTCCTGACGGATCTCGTGATGAGTCACTCCATTGGAGACCACACCGTCCTTTCATTGCGCGATGTTCATGGCGGGACAACTCGTTTTGCCAACAATCAAGTCATTCAGAACGTGAATCAGCGACGCGGAACATTGTCGGTCACCGTTGCCTTCGGACAACGACAGGGCACGGCAACCACCACGGATTTCACCGCCGGGGCGGTACGAGAAACCCTCAAGCAGGCGGAGCGCATCGCCCGCGTCTCTCCTGAAGATCCTGAATTCATGACTCCTTTGGGCGCTCAATCCTATCTGACGCCGCCGACATCTCGGCCGGAAACCAGCGCCGCCGGTCCCGCCCGGCGGCTGGACTATGCCCGTGAAGCGATCGGACAATGCAAGATGGAAAATCTGAATGCCGCCGGGATGGTGTCCTCGAGCCTGGCGCTCGTGGGATTGGCGACCAGCAGCGGTTTGAGGGCTTGCGAAGAACGGACAGAGGCCCGGTTCAGCCTAACCGTGCAGGCCGGTGAGGCCACCGGTTGGTCGGCGGGAGCCCATCGCTCCATCGATCGCCTGCATGTCCAGGAGCGGACGCTGTCCGCTATCAACAAAGCGAGGCGTGCTGCGGACGAACCGCAGGAGTTGCCGCCGGGCCGGTACACGGTCATTCTCGAACCGGCCGCCGTCGCGGGCCTCCTGAGTTGGATCATTTGGATGCTGGACGCAAAATCGTTTTACAAGGGGACCAGTCCCTTTAGCGGAAAGCTGGGCACGCGGGTGCTCGACCGACGGCTGTCGTTGCTTAATCAGCCGGACCATACGGACCTTCTAGGGCATGGGTTCACGAGCGAGGGGCTTCCAGTCGTCGGATCGAGCTGGATCGAATCGGGCGTCCTCACCCGGCTCTTGCACGACCGATACAGCGCTCGAGAGCACCATGTCGATCCATTGACGCTTGAGTCGCCCTATTTTTCTGGTGAACGCCCGGCCGGCACGCGGGTGGATGACCTCATCCGCACGACGCAGCGGGGCATTCTCGTGACCAATTTCTGGTACATCCGTCCCGTGAATCCGTCTGACCTGACGCTCACGGGAATGACGAGGGATGGAACATTTCTGATCGAAAACGGTGAGATCGTGTCGGCGGTTCGAAATTTCCGTTTTCACGATAGCCCGTTACGCGCCTTCACCCATGTAGAAGCCTACAGCACACCGGTAGAAGCGATCACTTCGGAGACCGGAAAGGCTCTGGTTCCGGCGATGCGGATCCATGACTTCAATTTCTCAAGCGTGACCCGATTCTAGCAAGGGCGGTGAAAGAATCGGCGCTCTTCTGAAAGATTGAGGCGCAGCCTCAATCTTTGTTGATCTGCCTGATTGCGCCGGCTGCTCGCTTCACGCGCAGGTGACGGTCTGTCGGACTCATGACACTTCGCAATGGGTGGCAAAAAAAGCGGTCCGCACCATTGACTCGGAATAGAGGAAAGAGTAATGAATAAATAAGGTAGCCTGGACCGGATCGTGATGCAGTTATGACAAGGAAACAGCAACGTTTGGCTGGAAAACCGATTCACCTGCTGTCGTTTGTCCCCGGTAAGGATCAACAGAGCAGCGCGAATCCGTTTGCCCCTTCGCCGCTACGCGCCACCATCAGCAAGGTCTTCGTGAAGTTGGAAGACCTCACGGAGCGCTTTGAGGATTGGTGCCAGTACGGTAGCTCCCAAGAGCAGGCCATCGAGCCTTTGGGGCGGCGCCTGTCGAAATGGCTGGAAGCGCCTGTCGCCCGGCATGCCGAGGACTCATGCGGGGAGCAAACGGGCCTCGTTCCGGCTCGCCAGCGTGAAGGATCGGTCGGGGAGGTCATTTTCCGGATCCGGGACCGCGCAGGCTACGTGCAGCGCGCACTCATGGCCCAAGCCCGCGAGTTGAAGGAATGGGTAATCCAACATACCCAATCCACACAAGCGGAGCTCGATCAGTTACGCGAGCAGGTTTCTGCTCAACAGGATCAGGTCGAGGAGCTCACTGAGCAACTTCAAGATCTGCGCGCCCTAGTAACCTCTCAGCAACAAGTGTTGATGTACATGGGCAAAGACATGGACCAGCCTTCCAGACTGGACCTTTCCCTCGTTCCCCCTCGCTCACTTCCGTTTCGTGACCAAAACTCTGCCAGAGCAAGGCGGGATGCCGCTTCCGAAACGAGCAAGGCTCCCTACCTGAACGCGTAACTCCTGCAACTCAGGAACATCCATCCCAGCCTCCAATGAACTCCATCCGGTTGGACGGCGCCTCTCCACATCGTTTTTTGTCCGGGAGCCCGCAGGCTAGCTTCTTCTCGGCAGGGCTGGTAACTTGTCTTGTTCAGACACCAACGCGGGCGCAGGATGGTATCGCTCCGATCCTTCTGCAACGCCATGGACCATGAAGAGCACGGCGCAATCGTGGCGAAGAGCCATGCACAGGCGCTGATTGGGAACTCAATGTTTTCAGCGCGATGCTTGTCGACCTTCGCCGGCGCCCATAAAGGATCGAGATGGTGAAGACGGATTACGTGTTCCATGCAGTCGAAGAGTCGCGCGAATTGGAACGGCTCCAGATGCTTGAGCGGATTTTCGATCCTGGTACACAGCGCCGGCTGCTTGCGACGGGCTTATCGACCGGATGGCATTGTTTGGAAGTGGGGGCCGGCGCGGGATCCATCGTGCGCTGGATGGAACAGCGGGTCGGTCCTTCCGGCCGAGTGCTGGCCATTGACAGTAACCCGCGCTTCCTTCCCGGCAGCGGCAGCGCGACCACCGAAGTTGTACAGGGAGACATTTGTGGAATCGAGCTTCCGCCGGAAACCTTCGACTTGGTTCATGCGCGCTATGTCCTGATTCATATCGCGGATTATCAGGCCGCGTTCGAACGCATGTTACGATCCGTGAAACCGGGAGGTTGGGTCCTGATCGAAGAGCCGGATTTCGAAGCAGCGAGAGCAGTGGCCGGTCAGGAAGAGATCCGGTCAGCGTTCGGACGTGTGACAGCGGCCATCGAACGCATGTTCACCTCGCTCGGGATGGACCATGCCCTGGGCGCCAAACTGCCGGCCCTGTTTCAACGGCATCACCTGGACCAGCTCACGGTGGAGCATGAGGGCCATTTGTCGGCCGGGGGCGGGTTGATTCCTCAATTGATGAAACTTTCTGCCGATCAACTTCGGACGAAATACGTCGCCACGGGATTTGCTACCGATGCAGACATCGATCTGTACTGCCGGCTGGCCGATGATCCAGAGGCCTGGGCGATTTATTATGCGACGGTGGCGGTCACAGGTTGGTGGCAGCCGCAATGCGGCGGGCGGCTGTAAGCCTCGACATGGGTGACAGCTGGCATGGTGGGTTCCGCCAAGGACGGAAAGACATGACCTGCACTATGCCCGTCCAGGTTCTATTGAGCGCCGGACGGAACCGGAGGCTCTGACCGGCGGTCGAGTTGTGCGCAGACGGTTGCCGCCTATGGTTACGGCGCGCCTGCCGGGCGCGGGGAGAGCATTTAAATGACGACCGTTATACAGCTGAGCATGTTCGCGCTATTTTTCCTATCGATGGCGGCGGCAGGAATTCCTGTGTCCTGGGCTCAGGCCAATGCTCCTCCAACTCCCGTCAGGGCGTTCTTTGCAGGCGGCTGCTTCTGGTGCATGGAGGAAGTATTCGAAAAGGTCTCGGGTGTCACGTCGGTGACCAGCGGATATATGGGCGGGCTGGTCAAAAATCCCACGTACGAAGAGGTTTCGCGGGGTGGAACCGGCCATGCGGAAGCCGTCGAGGTCATCTATGATCCGGTGAAGGTGAGTTATGCCACATTGCTCGACGTATTTTGGCGCAATGTGGACCCGGTGACGGCCAATGCGCAGTTCTGCGACCACGGAAGCCAATATCGTTCGGTGATTTTTTACCGGACTGATGAGGAGAAAGGCCTGGCAGAGGAGTCGAAGAGAACGATCGAACAATCCAAGCGGTTCACCCAGCCGATTGTCACGGAGTTCGCCATGGCGTCCCAGTTTTATCCGGCGGAAGACTATCACCAGGATTTCTATAAGAAGAACCCCCTCCGGTACAAGTTCTATAAATACAGCTGCGGCCGGGCTCAACGACTGGAGGAGCTCTGGGGGCCATCATGACCAGCGACGTGCAACGGTGTGTCCTTCCGATGAGTTTCCTTCATTTTCTTGTGGATCCTCCTTCGCCGTGGAATAGTGACGTGACCGTCCTGTCCTCTACGGAGCGCCACTCCATCGAAAATATGGAGGTCCAGACCATGATGCCGTTGCGCAACGCTTGCCGTCATTCGATAGGATCATTCACGCTAGTGGGAGGGGTCGATTGCACGCAACTGCCGCTGCAGGAATGTTCTACGCGGTCGTTGTCGGACCGACCCGGAGATGCCGGACTCGCCAAGCCTCTCAATGAGGACGACGCCTAGGCGCGTCCCGGTTCATATCAGTCGGATCAATCTCAACATGCGACATGTAGAATCGAACATCCGTTTGAGTCATGTGGCTCGCGCGATCTACCCACTGGTGGTTGCCGGCTTCCTGACGGTCATCATGCCCAGGATGGATCGGCTGGCGCTCGATCCCACAATGGCGAATCCGGATCGCTTCGACTTTGCTCCACCGGTTGCGTCCCTCATTGCCGCCCATGCCAGTCAGTATGCGCTCGATCCGGCCCTTCTGCATGCCGTGATCAAAGTCGAATCGAATTTCAATCCGCAGGCAGTGTCGCCGAAGGGTGCGCTCGGGCTGATGCAGCTCATGCCGTTGACCGCCACCGCCCTCGATGTCCTTGACCCCTTCGATCCGAACGATAACATTCGCGCCGGTGCGGCGTTGCTTCGCCGGCTCCTCGATCGATTCGAGGGAGATCTGTCGCTGGCCCTGGCTGCCTATCACGCGGGGGAACGGAGAGTCAGTCGGGCAGTCGGCACGCCGTTACTCCCGGGAACACAGCTCTATGTTGAGCGCGTGCTTCGGCAATACGACCGTTTTCTGACCGATGCCGGTCAGTCGCCCGTCCGTTCTGTCACCATGCCCCGGCAGAGCCAGTCCATTTCCGACCAGGCACTACACTCCCAATAATTTATCCTGTTGTTTTTCCGGAATGCGAAGTGGTTCGGTATGTTGCGCCCGCTCCTAGAAATGAGGGGTTCCGGTTGTGTCCCGCCCGGGAGTTCTTGTATACAGGTACATTGCTTAGGCAGCACCACGAGAAAGAGGGTCGAATGCGGACCGGAAACCAGCGAATGGAACAGCTAGCCCAATCGGAAATTCGCGCCATGACACAGGCCTGTGCGAGGGTCAGCGGAATCAATATGGCCCAGGGAGTCTGTGATACCGGCGTGCCGCCCGTGGTGGCGCAGGGAGCCCAGCGAGCCATCGATCTAGGAGTAAACATCTATACGCGATACGACGGCTTGCCGGAATTGCGGCAGGCGATTGCCAAGAAACTGGCTGCCGACAATGGCCTCACGGTCGACCCCGAACAGGAGGTGACCGTCAGCGCGGGCGCAACCGGATCGTTTCATTGTGCCTGCCTGGCATTGCTCAATCCCGGGGACGAAGTGATTGTGTTTGAGCCCTATTACGCCTACCACATCAGTGCTCTCGTGGCCGTTGAAGCTGTACCAAAGGTGGTTCGCATGCATCCGCCGGACTGGACCTTTTCATCGGAAGAGGTTCGCCAAGCCATTACGAACCGAACCAAGGCCATCATTCTCAATACACCGGGGAATCCTTCGGGAAAGGTGTTTAGCCTGGAGGAACTGGAATGCCTGGCGGATTTCGCCCGCCGGTACGACCTATTCGTATTCACCGACGAGATTTACGAATATTTTCTATTCGACGGACGACGCCACATCAGTATCGCCACATTGCCGGATATGGCCGAACGAACGATTACCATCGGCGGATATTCAAAAACCTTCAGCATCACCGGATGGCGCATTGGATTCAGTGTCGCCCGGCCCCAGTGGGCCCAGATGATCGGAAGCATGAACGATCTGTTATATGTATGCGCTCCCGCCCCGCTGCAATATGGGGTGGCCCGGGGAATCCAGGAGTTACCGCGTTCGTTCTATCTCGAACTGGCCGAGGAATATCAGGATAAGCGAGACCGTTTTTGCCGGGCGCTCACGAGAGCGGGCCTTCCCCCCGCTGTTCCAGAAGGCGCCTATTACGTGCTCGCGGATGTCTCTCGTTTGCCCGGCACGACGGGGAAGGAGCGCGCCATGTATCTTTTGCAACATACAGGTGTGGCTGGGGTTCCGGGGGAGGCCTTCTTTTTGAGTTCGACCGGCCATCGATTCATGCGGTTTTGCTTTGCCAAAACAAACGGTGATCTCGCGGAAGCCTGCGAGCGTCTCGCCCTGCTCCCACAGTAGCTAATTAACCGAACACGAGTCAGGGAATTGTGTCATGTTGGCACAGATGTGTCACCAGGCCTTGCTTTTGCATATTTTCGTTTGAAAAATGTAGCGGGAGCCTTGAGTGAGGTGGGAGAGCATGTTATCTAAAATTAAGGCGCATTCTGGCTGGTCGCAGCCATTTAACTCCAAAGGAACACATATGAAACGAGTTCTATACATGACACTGACATGCATCGTGGTGATGGCCCTACAGGCATGTAACCACGCGCCATTGATGAACGAGGCCCCATCCGCAGGAACCGGATCGGCTGAAAATCACGCGCAGGATGGGGACAATGTCGTCCTCGCAGGCGAATGGGAATACGAAGAAGATGGGGTGGTGGTACCCTTGAGGCTGGATCGATTCGGCAACGGCACCTATGATTATAAGGACGGACGATTTCTGACCGACCTGCTTTCGGACCATCGTTGGGCAGGGGTATGGGTTCAACGCGAGAATGATCGGGAAGGCAGGTTTGAAATCAGGCTATCGGCTGACTATTCGGAAGGCGAGGGTCGCTGGTGGTATACGCGCATCCAGCGTGACACGACACCGATGAGGCCCGGCGGGCGGTTTCATCTGATGAAGGTGCGATCGACGGCGGTCAACCAGAGTCTTTCCGTGAATCAATCGCAGTAATCGCCTATGGCCGGTGGTCCCCCGCTGGATCGATCCGTTCATAGATGGCTGAATAGTCCGCCGCCCCCAATCCGTGAGTGATGGTATCCTGAAGAAGAGACCGCAGCTCTCGGAGCCCGCCTGTCGGCAGGCGCTCGTCCTCGGCTGCGTTGAGAATGAGCTCGACATCTTTGAGAAGATGACGAGTAGGAAAGTTCGGCTGATCGTAGTTTCGCTCCAGCAGCCGGGGCAGTTTCTTGTCGAACATCGGCGCGTACAAGGCACTCTTTCTCAACAGCGCCATATACGTTTCCACATCGATGCCTTCCCGCCGAACCATTCCCAGGCTCAGGGCGAAGGCGGCCATTTCCGCCGCAATAAGCTGATTCAAGGCGAGCTTCAGCAGCGCGGCTTTTCCCACCGGGCCGATCAGGCGTACGTCCGATCCCAAGCAACGAAGGACAGGCTCGCATTCGGTGAAGCCTTCCTGAGTCGCACCGGCCATGATCAACAGAGTACCGGCCTTGGCCTCCGCAATGCTGCCAAGCACCGGTGCTTCCATGTAGCGGCCGCCCAGACGGTGGATGAACTGCTGGATCGAACGGCTGTCCGAAGGGCTGATCGTGCCCATCTGGACGACCATACGTCCCGCGATCGCGCGACTGCCGTCTTCATCGAACAACAGGGCGCGGATGGCCGGAGCATCCGACAACAGGAGTAGGACTACGTCCGCTGCGGATATGGCCTCCTCGGCGGTCCGGGCGATTCGAATTCCTCGTCGACCCAAGGCAGCTGTTTTTTCTGAGGAACGGTTATAGACCGATAAGATATGTCCTGTTGCATTCAGCCGCTCCGCTACCGCCTGTCCCAGCAGTCCTGTGCCCAGCAACGCCAAGTTCACGGGAAATCTCCATGGTCAAGGTACGGCCGGCATCGTACAGGGATGATAAGGCGATGAAAAGGGTCAGCGAATGGCAGATCGAAGACCGGCGGCTTCGGAGCCGAATTGGATAAGCTGCGTGTATAACGGCTCAGTAAGGTTCGAGCCAATGGCCATTGTTCCTTGCAGCCGGGGATTGCGCTGATTGAACGAAAATGGATGGCCGGACAGGGTTGTGATGTGCCCGCCGCTCTCTTGGATCAGCAGAACACCCGCGGCAATGTCCCATTCGCTTCCTCCCTCCAACGTTACGGCCGCGTCTGCCTGCCCCGACGCTACCAGCGCCAATGCATAAGCAATCGAGCCGATCCGGCGGCAACGCAGATGAGGCTCGAGAGTTTTGAAATGCCCGGCCTGGAGTTCCCATGGATTCACGAGCGCGATGGGGCGTTCGGGTGACAAGAAGGGTGGCTGGCCGGCGTCCGGTATGCGATCGACTGTGAGCCCCTGGCCGCGTATGGCGGAAAAGAATTCACCGGTCGCAGGGTTAAAGACGGCTGACAGGACCGGGAGGCCATTTTCCACCAGGGCCACGGACAGGGAAAATTCAGGCGTCCCCCGAGCAAACGCCCTGGTACCGTCGATAGGGTCCACGATCCATACGCGTTGCTTGTCGAGTCGCTCAGGGCCATCCGGCGTTTCTTCCGACAACCAGCCATCATCCGGGAATGCCGCGGACAAACTGTCCCGAAAGATCCGGTTCACGGCCAAGTCGACGGATGTGACCGGTGACTTGTCCGGCTTCATATAGGTTTCAAACCCCTCACCTGCCAATCGGACAGCTTCGCGACCGGCTTTGAGCATGGCGTCTGTCAATATGGCCAATTCCTGCTTCATCGGGATGAACGCTCCAATGAGTACATCACGCCCTCTTTCTGTTCACCGTAACAGGTCTTCGTCCGGGAGCAAAGCGGAGAATGGTTCACATCGATGGCTCTTGACCGGTTTCGCGGTTCCGCGTACAAGCTCGGATTACGATGAAGCTCATGCAAAAACATTCCCGCAAAGCCGGGTTGCCTCCTGGGACGCTGGTCCATATCGGCGAGAAAAGGGCTGAATCGGTCACGATCACCGTCTATGAGTACGGCGAAGGGCAGTTTCACGAGCGGACCGTGACAAAACCTGAAGAGGTATTTCTCACGAAAGAGCCGACAGTCCGGTGGGTGGACGTCGGGGGCATCCATAAAATGGAGGTCCTGGAGACGTTCGGGAAAATATTCGGCCTCCATCCGCTGCTCCTGGAAGATATTGCGAATACGGATCAACGTCCGAAGCTCGACGATTACGAAACGTACGGCTATGTCGTGCTCAAGATGCTGTACGAGGGGCAACGTGAGGGCGATGTAAATGTCGAGCAGGTCAGCTTGGTCTTCGGAGAGAATTTCCTCTTGTCCTTCCAGGAGAACGGCGGAGATGTCTTTCACGGCGTGAAGGAACGCCTGCGGAACGGGAAGGGCCGGCTGCGGCATGCAGGAGCGGATTATCTTCTATATGCGCTGATGGACTCGATCGTGGATCGATACTTCGTCATCCTCGAAACACTGGGGGAAAAAATCGAGGCGTTACAGGACCTCTGCATCACCAGTCCGGGTCCTGAAACGCTGCGGGACATCCATTCACTCAAGCGACAGCTGCTGTTCCTTCGTCGTTCCGTCTGGCCGCTGCGAGACGTGATGAACAATCTCTCACGATCGGATGGGCAATTTTTGCAGGGATCGACGAAAGTGTTTTTCCGTGACGTGTACGATCATGTGATTCAAATAGGCGATACCATTGAGACGCTGCGGGAAATGGTGTCTTCGATGATGGAGGTCTATCTATCGAGCGTGAGCTATCGCTTGAACGCCGTCATGAAAGTGCTGACGATCATCACGACAATCTTCATGCCGCTCAGCTTTATTGCCGGGATTTATGGGATGAATTTCGAGCATATGCCGGAATTGAAATCGCCGTGGGGATACCCGGCCGTGCTCGGCGCCATGGCGGCGATCGGAAGCGCCATGCTGTACTTCTTCAAGCAAAAGAAGTGGCTTTGACAGCTGTTGACAAAGCCCGCTAGCTTCGTTCTCGCGGCGCTCAGAGGCTCAACGTACGGGACCCGAGTACGCTTCGCCTCATCGCTTGCTGGGACGGCCTTTCTGAACCGCCTGCTGGTCAATCCAAGACTTCGACGTGATCCACAAAATACGTCGTCTCCCCGAAGCAGGTGGTAGGGATATAGCGGAACTCTTTGTAATGGAGGATCACCCGTTTTCCCATTTGCCCGTCGAGCTTCTTGCCGACGGCCTCATCCCATACGCTGAAATCCCACAGCAGCGGGGCGACTCCTGGTACCGTCGTCATGGCGAGCTCGCCTTCCTGTGTCTTGCAAATCCAGCCTTTCCGTGAAAACTTCTGGAGATAGCCCACGCGATCTCCATCGGAATAACTCCAATTGAAGATGATCAACAGATAGGCCGCGCCGCCGAAAATGAGCAATGTGAAGAGAAATTTGGACCGCCATAACCAGGCGACAGGAATCAGAAAGGTTTCCCACCACGTCATTCAGGCTCCTATCCGTGAAGGCACATCCTGAAACAACCAGGGAGCCTGCGTGCGACGCCGTTGTTCATATTCCGTAATTCTTTCGGCATGTTGAAGGGTGAGGCCGATCGCATCCAATCCGCGATAGAGACAATCTTTTCTGAACGGATCGATTTCGAATGAGTAGACGGCCCCTTCCGACGTCGTCACCCGTTGCGCCGCGAGGTCGATCGTCAGCCGGTATCCTTCACGAGCCGCGACACCTTCGAGCAAGGTTTGAATCTCAGGCCCCGTCAGCACCACGGGTAGAATTCCGTTCTGAAGGCAATTGTTGTAGAAAATGTCGGCAAAGCTTGGGGCAAGTATGCAACGGAATCCCTGATCTAGCAGCGCCCAAGGTGCATGTTCCCGCGATGATCCGCAGCCGAAGTTGTCCCTTGTCAGAAGAACGGTGGCTCCTTGGTAGCGCGGCTGATTCAAGAAGAACGCGGGATCCTGCGAACCGTCCTTCCGGCGCCTCCAATCATAAAATAGACCTTCCCGCAGACCGGTCCGCTTAATTGTTTTCAGAAACTGTTTTGGAATGATTTGATCGGTGTCGACATTGAGCCGATCCAGCGGAGCCACCAGCCCCGTGACGGTTGTAAAAGGTTGCATAGTCATTTCACCATTGAACCATGTGATGAGTGGCATTGACACAACCGGCAATGAGCCAGCCGGTCATTCCGAATTCCACTGGCGGATGTCGACGAAATGTCCCTCGACGGCGGCCGCCACGGCCATGATCGGAGACACCAGATGAGTCCGCCCGCCGGCTCCCTGACGTCCTTCGAAATTCCGATTGCTGGTCGAAGCGCAGCGTTCTCCCGGCTGCAGCACGTCGGCATTCATAGCCAGGCACATGCTGCATCCTGCTTCACGCCACTCGAATCCTGAATCTTTGAAAATGCGATCGAGACCTTCTTCTTCCGCTTGTCGCTTCACCAGACCCGAACCAGGGACGACCATGGCATGCACGCTGCCGGCCACTTTCTTGCCTTTGGCGAATGAAGCCGCCAGGCGCAGGTCTTCGATCCGGGAATTGGTGCAAGATCCGATGAATACCTTGTCGATCTTAATGTCTCGGATCGGCATCCCGGGCGCCAACGCCATATATTCGATGGCGCGCTCGGTGGCTTGGCGAAGTTTCATGTCCTGCATGGTTCGAGGATCCGGAACGTTCCCATCCACGCCGATGACCATTCCTGGGCTGGTTCCCCAGGTGACTTGCGGAGCGATCGTTTCAGCCCGCAATTCCACAACGGCATCGTACCGCGCGCCTGGATCGGTAGTGAGTTTTCGCCAGGCCGCCACGGCCTGATCCCAGTGAGCGCCTTGCGGAGCCATTGGGCGTCCCTTGATGTACGCGAAGGTGATGTCATCCGGCGCCACCATGCCGGCGCGGGCTCCGCCCTCGATGGACATGTTGCAGAGGGTCATGCGGCCTTCCATGCTGAGCGCACGGATCGTAGATCCCGTGTATTCGATGACGTAGCCTGTCCCGCCGGCCGTGCCGATTTGGCCGATGATGGCAAGGATCACGTCTTTCGCGGAACAACGGGGAGACAGCGTTCCTTCGACACGGACCTCCATGGTCTTGGGCCGTTTCTGGACCAGACATTGCGTCGCCAGCACATGTTCCACCTCGCTCGTGCCGATTCCGAAGGCCAGCGCTCCGAAGGCTCCATGAGTCGAGGTATGCGAATCCCCGCAGACAATCGTCATGCCGGGCAACGTGAAGCCCTGTTCTGGTCCGATGACATGCACGACGCCCTGCCGGACATCGTCCATGCCGAAAAACGTAATGCCCACCGATCCGCAGTTGTCCTCTAACGTTTGAATTTGTTTGGCGCTGACGGGGTCGGCAATCGCGACGCGGCGGTCCGTAGTCGGGACGTTATGATCGGGGACGGCCAACGCCGCTCCTGGCCGGCGCGGAGTCCGGCCCGCTGCCTTCAAGCCCTCGAAGGCCTGCGGAGACGTCACTTCGTGGACCAGATGGCGATCGATGTAAAGCAACGTGGTACCGTCGGGTTCCGCCCGAACCACGTGCTCATCCCAGATCTTCTCAAATAGTGTTGTTGCAACCATGGCCATGCTCCTTGTAGGACCGCACCTGCACTCGCGAAAGCTACGCTATCGATGCGCGTCTATTATATATGCGAGCAGGCCTGTCGCATCAAGGGGCAAAGGGAAGCGCAGGGTTGCTCCCTTCAGATTACATGGGCGCCGACCGATAGAGCTTTCATGGAACAGGAAATGGTGGACGCAGAACGGATCATGATTCCCCGCTGGACTATCAAGCGCGACCCACGGGCGTTGGGTTGTACCGTCTGCGGGTCAGCTATCGTCAAAGTTACGGCAGAATGGCGACAGGTCTCATTTTGCACTTGCCGATTGATTGAATACCGTGTGCTGCCGAGAGCTCCCAAAGCCTTGCCCGTCCCTCCTCCGGTCGCAGACCTACGGAACGACCCCTAGCGGGTTGGTGAAATGCCAGGCAGGATTGCCCTCGTGGCATTCCAGAGCTAGCCGGTGTTTTATTACCTAGCTTCCCAGGTTCCTGACGGCGGACGATCCTCTGCTAGGCTTGTCTTAAGCAAGCGCATTGCCTTCCGATGAACGATCTTTCCAGGTGGAGAAACGTATGACAGGCTGGTTATGGAGTTTCGTCATGGTCGGGTGGATAAGCGTCATGGCCTTGAGCTTTGCTGAAGCGAAGGATCGGTCGGTGGCGAAATCACTATCGAGCATGGGACCGGTCATCCAAGGGGGCTACGCTCGGTCCTGTAGGGGCGGAGACCTTCTTGGAAATTGGCGGCTGGTGACATTCGACAGCCCCTATCGTTTCCGGAATCCGCAGGCTCCATACCTGTTCCCCCATCAGGTCTTTCAATATTCCAATCGAGGCGCCGCCAAGTCAGCCCATTCTCACAGGCCGATCGCCGGCCTGCCGGACACAGTATTCGGGACTGTTCCGCTGGAAATGACCTATCGAGTTGAGCAGGGAGATGTCATTGTCCTGAAGAAGAACGGTCCCGATCAAACAGTAGAGAACTGGACATGCAAGGTCGTCACGCAAGACCATGAGGAGGGAGGAGGCCGGATTTCCGTGAAACGCGGCGATGTCTGGCTGACATTACGGGGAGCGGAAGGACAGACGCTGTTTGTCCGTCACTTACGAAAAGCGGGCGCATAACCTTGCATTGCGTTGAGACAAAAGAAGGTGCTACCACTTCAGGCGTGTGACCTATGCGCTGCCATGGCCTGGTCAATCTCGGTGAGGAGCGATGCGCGACCCGAATCACCTGTGGAATCAACCGCCGGTCATTGAATGGTGCCAGTTGTTGCTGGACAGCTATCGCCACTGGATCGGGCGAGACTTGCTTCAACGGGCCGGAGGGCCGGAGGAACAGGCCCAGGCGATGTTTTTAGCGCCGTTTGTCGTCGTCTCGCATGGCGCAGAAGTTGATCCGATGTTGAATTATGGCTCGCAGCTTGCGCTCAACCTGTGGGAATTGACGTGGGATGAGTTGCGGCGTACGCCTTCCCGGCTGACGGCAGAGGCCGTCAACCGCGCCGAGCGGGAATGGATGCTCGAACAGGCCCGCACGAGAGGCTATATGGGCAATTACCGGGGCGTCAGAATTTCGAGCAGCGGCCGGCGGTTTCTGGTCGAAGACGCCATCGTCTGGAATGTGATCGACAGGACCGGGCATCGCTTGGGACAAGCCGCGACATTTTCACAATGGACCTTCCTCTAGCCGTCGAAACCGAGGCACGTCCGCCCCACCGATCGATACCAATTCGATAAACATGCCGATCGGTCTGATCCAAAGCCCGCCTTCCCCATAAAGCTGACGATACAACACGTACTCTTCCTCGGTTTCCGAGTGCCGGGCGATGCCGATCACCTCATAGTCTTTCCCCTTATAGTGGCGATAGCGACCGGGTTTGATCATGGTGTATCCTGAATGGATTTTTGCAGCCACGTAGTGTATCGGAGCGTGAATGCGATCACAACTGTCTCATAAGCATCAACGCCGGCACGATGTCGTCGTCATCGGCGGCGGGTCGGCCGGTTATGCCGCCGCACGGACGGCTCGTGACGCCGGCGCTGATGTCGCCATCGTCGATCATGGACCGCTCGGGGGTCTCTGCATCCTCAAAGGCTGTATGCCCACCAAAACGATTCTTCGGTCGGCCGAAATCCTGTCGATGATGAAGCGTGCCCGTGAATTCGGGCTTGCTCCGGTCACCGCCAGCGCCGATCTGTCGGCGATTGTCGATCGTAAAAATAGATTGGTTCAAGAGTTTGCGGCTGATCGTATCGCCGCCCTGCATGATCCCCGCTTCACGTTGTATGAGTCGCGTGCCGAATTCATTTCGTCCCACGAAATTCTCGCCGGCGACGTTCGAATTCTTGGGCGGGCCTTCGTAGTTGCCACGGGGTCCAAAGCCTGTGAGGTGTCGATACCGGGGCTCGCGGAGGCCGGATACCAGACCAGCGATACGATTCTCGACCTCCGGCGACCACCGGACTCGCTCCTCGTGCTGGGTGGCGGGCCGGTTGCCGTCGAGCTGGGACAATTTTTCTCCCGTATCGGGACCAAGGTTACCATGCTGCAACGGAGCGCGACCCTGTTGTCGGATATGGACGAGGAGGCCGGCAGGGCATTGGAGTCTGCATTTCGAGATGAGGGGATCGAGGTGTTGACGGATGTCTCGTTCCGGCAAGTCACTTCGACGCCATCGGAGAAAATAGTACAGGTCACACAACAAGGTGTGACCCACACGCGTTCGGCGGAAATGATCCTGCAGGCTTTTGGCCGCCGTCCCAATCTGAAGGGGTTACACCTTGAGAAGGCTGGATTGCAGACTGTTGATGACCGCTTGACGGTCGGTCCGGACATGCGAACCTCGCAGCAGCACATTTTTGCCGTGGGCGATGTGAACGACCTCAACCCGATCGTGCATCTGGCGATTCAGCAGGGCGAAACCGCAGCCTACAACGCTGTTCATCCCAACGAGCCGGCACGGGTGATCGATCATCGGCTGGACGCCGAGGCAGTCTTCACCGAACCGCAGGTGGCGGTCGCCGGCTTAAGTGCACGGCAGTGCCGTGAGCTGGCGATTCCTTATCTCGCGGCTTCCTACCTGTTTGCCGACCATGGTAAGGCGATGTGCATGGGGGCGACGCATGGATTCGTGAAACTGCTCTGCCGTCCGGACAGCGGCGTATTGCTGGGCGCACAGATCGTTGGGCCGGAAGCGGCGGAATTGATCCATGAGCTCATTGCTGTCATGTATTTTCATGGGACCGCGCAAGACCTATTGCGCATTCCGCATTATCATCCGACGTTGGCGGAGATTGTGACCTATCCGGCTGAATCCATCGTCGAGCAGATGGCCCGATCATGAACACGAGGTGTCTCGCCTGCTGGTCCGCTCTCTTATTGGTGGCGGCCGTTTCCTGCGGGCAGCCGACATGGGATGCCGCCATGCAGGCCGGTGAGACCGCGATGCAACAGGGCCGATATCGGGAGGCCGAGCGGATTTTTTCCACTGCCGTCCGCAAGGCGGAAGAGTACGGCCCTCATGACCGACGAGTGGCGGTAACGCTGGCTCACTTGGCTCAAGCCTATAGCGCACAGGAGAAATTCGTCGAAGCCGAGCCGGTCTATCTGGAAGCGCTCAAAATCTACCAGGATGTGCACGGCGAGAACCATTTGGATGTGGCGGCGATGCTGAACAACCTTGGCGTGCTCCATCGAAAGCATGGGCAATATGCCGATGCACAGAAGCTTTTGATGCGCGCGCTCGCAATCAAGGAGCAACTCCTCGGGCCGAGTCATTTGGAGGTGGCCTTGGCGCTGAGCAATTTAGCCGCATTGCATGTGGCCCAGGGCGAGATCGATCAGGCCGGCGCGTTACTCGCGCGCGCATTGGCCGTGCGTGAGAAGCAGTTGGGGCCCGACCATCCCGATGTGGCGAAGAACCTTGATGACTATGCCCGGGCGCTTCGCAAACTCGGCCGGGATGCAGAGGCGGAGGCTCTCGAAGCCAGGTCCAATGCAATTCGAGCGCAGCCCAAATCATGACGGCGGAAGGATGGAAGTTGAACCCGCGGGATGCTCCGTTGTAGCGTAGTGAACTGCCGAGCAGAAGATGGATCATGTCTGATTTGCGAACGAATGCTTTGATCGCGCGCGGGACGGGCATCGTGTTCATTGCCGCGGGATTTATGCTGGGTGTGTATGGGCTCGATCATCCCGATACTCTGTGGTTACAGACGGCATTGGGACTCCTCGTCACCGGAATGATCGCCCAGGGGTATGCAATGTATTGTTCAATTCGATGGGTTCGAGAACAGCGTGATTCTGAACGCTAGCCAATCGGCGCACGAAAGACAAGCGGAGATGAGTCCACCGGTATGGCGGGACAGGCTCTTGATGCTGCTCTGTCTGCTGACGCTGTCTGGTTGCGGTGGACCTTGGCGCGACAAGTACCTCGACAAGGGGCTCAGTGCGCTTACGCAAGATGACATTGCCGAGAAATTCGGACCTCCCCATACGGCGAAGACGCCTGTATTAGGCGGCGATACCGTCTGGACCTATCGTGTGCCGATGGGTGACCGGGAGGTTCATCCATGGGATCCCAGCAGCTTGACCGCCGGCAAAACGACGAAAGCCCCGCCGTCTCCCTCGCCTTTCGGAAAAAGTCTGGCCGGCGCAGAGGAACCCTACCGGGAGCCGCTATACTGTTATCGTTACACCCTCTCATTCGATGAGGCGAAGGTGCTCAAAGATTGGAGACGAGAGGAATGCGTCCCGCGCTTCAGTGAGGACGAGAGCATGTCGCAGTAGGACGGCCCAAAACCACGATGCAAGAATTGTTGCCGGCTATTGGATCGAGCGTTTTCTTCGATGTCTTGAAATCCCTCCTGCTGCTTTCCATTCTTCTCATCCTCCGTACGGTCCTGGTGCGATCGATCGCCGGAAATCACAAGCTGTCGATCGAGTCGAAGCGCCGATGGATCGTCATGACCCGGAACAGCATGGTAGTCGGTCTGTTCATCGGATTGGTGGTCATTTGGGCGCATGAGCTGGAAGCATTCGCCGTGTCGCTGGTGGCGCTGGCCGCCGCCCTCGTTTTGGCGACCAAGGAATTGATTCTCTGTTGGAGCGGGGCTGCCATGCGCGCCGGGGGGAGCATGTATGTCTTGGGAGACCGCATACAACTGGGAACGTACCGCGGGGTGGTCCTTGACCATGATGTATTCACCACGAAACTGCTGGAGATCGGGCCTGGCCAGGCCTCACATCTCTATACCGGTCGAATCGTGATCTTTCCCAACAGCCTCCTATTTACCAACCCGTTGGTCAAAGAAAATCATCCACAGGAGTACGGCCTCTATTTGTTGAGCGTACCGCTCGCGGGCGAAGAAAACTGGCAGATTGCCGAACGGGCGCTCCTGGACGCTGCAAGAGCTGAGTGCGCTCCGTTCATGGACGAAATGGTTCGGCAGATGAAACTGCTGGAACAACGAAATTTTCTGGAAGCCCCATCTCCTGAGCCTCGCATCACCCTGCAGCTCCCCGACGCCGGACGCATCCAGCTTGTGCTTCGATTTCCCGCTCCCGATCGCGGACGTTCTCGAGTCGAACAGGCTATTATCAGGCGCTATCTGGCCGCCGTTCGCGATCAGCACAGATCCTCGCCTGCCTCCATGGCATAGGTCTTTTCCAGGTGGCTACGTTCGCCGGACGTGCCGGTAACGATGGGCGTACCGGCAAAAACAAGCAAAATAATTGGCAAACGAAAACCTTCAAGGTATTGGTGGAAACTGCATGTCGCAAGGCGGGAGTGAAGCGGATACCATTTTTAATCACAAGGGAGGTTTGTCGATGAGAAGGTCTATCGCGGGCATTGTCGCCGTGGCGTTTATGGGAATGAGCTCGCTGGCCTTCGCAGACGAGATGGGAATTGGGCAGATGTCTGAGGCAATGAAGCCGGACATGGGATATGCATCGGACGATCTGAAAACTCATAAAGAAGCCATGACCAACGAGTTCAAGGCCAAAAAAGAATCGATGAAAAGCGAGACAAAGATGAAGGCGGATGAGGCGAAAGCCAAGAAAAAGCAAGCCAAGGCTGCCTTGAAGGCGAAGAAGGAGCAGGCCAAAGCCAAGGCAAAGGCGAGGAAAGCTGCGGCTCATGCGAAAGCGACAGAAATGAAAGGCGCCGCAGAAGACATGACGCATGAGGCCGACGGTATGAAGCGCGACCTGATGGATGCCGTGCGGAACTAGATAGGATGATGAAGGCGGCGAGCTGATCCGCGTCGTGATGTGACAGCGACGGCCTGTGATTGGGATTTTCCGATCACAGGCCGTAGTGCTTTTCCGACCTGGTTGTTGCGGCGGGCGGGCTCTGCTAAAATCGGCACCGCCGTATGAAAATTGCTACATTTAACGTCAATTCGCTCCGCAAGCGCCTTCCCATCGTGTTGCAGTGGATCCAGCGCCATCAGCCCGATGTGCTTTGTCTGCAGGAAACCAAAGTCCAGGACAGCGAATTCCCTCTGGCAGCTCTCGCGGCCACCGGATATGAGATCACCTTCCGAGGCATGAAATCATACAATGGTGTCGCGGTGCTGAGCCGCACGAAGCCGGAGGGGGTCTTCTATGGATTCGATGATGAGGGAGATGCGGAGGATGCGCGTCTCCTACGGGTCGTGATACGAGGCATCTCGATCATCAATACGTACATCCCGCAGGGATTTGAAATCGACTCACCCAAATATCAATACAAACTTGCCTGGTATACACGCTTGCATAAATATTTTGATGCCCATCTTTCCCCCAAGGAGCCGGCGATCTGGTGTGGAGACATGAATGTGGCCCCAAGACCCATTGATGTCCACAGTCCGGAAAAACATCTCAAACATGTGTGCTATCACGAAGACGCGCGCAACGCCTATGGGAAGACTCTTGCGTGGGGCTTCGAGGATGTGTTCTGCAAACTGTATCCAGATCGCCAGCAATTCACCTTTTGGGACTACCGTGCGTCCAATTCGCTCGCCTCTAACAAGGGATGGCGGATCGATCATATCCTCGCGACAGAACCCTTGGCTCAAAAATGTCAGCGGGTGGAAGTGGACTTAGAACCACGGCGTGTGACCGACCCTTCCGATCATACAGTTCTCTGGGCGGAATTCACTGACTAATAGGCCGCCTTTTGCAGAGGCAAGAGCAGGTTTACTCTTGCCCCGCCGTATCATCGTTACACCTCGACTTGTTCGAACCTCAATTGGTCGCCGAGGCTTACGCCCCGGTTTTGCTCGATCAACGGATCCACAACGGAGCCGCAATTAATACAACGCCACACAAACGTTTCCGGAGTAAAATCAGGTCGCCACTCATCGACCATTAAGCCTTTACATCGTTTGCAGGTCATGGCTTCCACCTCCTTTTGGACTGTGTCCTCATCTAATGAAGACCCTACCCACGGGAGGGAGAATAGCAACGGGAGATTAGAGAGATGTTAGTGAGAAGTTAAAACAATTTAATCCGGTGAGAAGGAGCATTGCGCTGAAATATCGAGAGTTCGGCAGCCGAACATGGCAAGGCAACCGACCTGCACTCCGGAAACTATGGCTCAATTGGCCTGTGCGGCGCAGAACCGTCGAGTTGTTGACAGAGTTTCCGGTCTCCGTTATCGATTGATGGACAGCATCCGTTTGCCGGAAAGAAGGGGTCTCTGCTCTCCGCCCGCATGGGGCTGCAGGGGCACGCTGCACGAATGGAACAAGTCAAATTCAGACAGAGCAGAAATGGCCGCCATGCGGACCAACCTATGGTCGCGGCGGTGCGGTGATATGCGCCGAAGGCTGGGCATATTCCGGACCCTCACCTGTCCTCACTGTGGGCAAGACAAGGTATTTCGAGCGCTATGTCACACATTGATAGAACGGTTACAGTCACTCGCGTGGATCTCGCCGTTTCGCTGCCAATCCTGCAGTTTTCGATTTCCAGCCTCTCGATTGGGACGCAATTATCCCGTCCCACCGGTGGATCGGCGGGAGCACCTGCGGATTCCCGTCCGTCTATTCTTATCCTTCACCGGGGGCAAAGTGCGAGGGGAGGGAACTGTCTTGGACATCTCGATGGGCGGGTGCATGATCGAAAGCCAAGCTCCGGTGCATCCCGACGATATCTTTTATCTGCAGATCTCGCTGGAGAAGGATCACGCTCCGCTCGAAATGGCCGCGATGGTGCGGTCCGTGAGCTCCCGCGGGATCGCATTCAAATTCCTGCGGACTGCCCAGGAAAACCAACGGCTCTTGGCTTTCGTCCAGGCCAAGACCGAATCCTCTGGACCACACTCAGCCGCCGAGTCTCACGCAGACGGCATTCCTCCGCCGGCGGGATACTCCGGCACAAGGCTCTCTGAACCATAGCGGACGATGGTCTTCGCATCACATCGCCGGAAATGTGGCATGAGTAAAAATGCGCCGGCTCGACGCTGGAGGCAGCGAGTCTGTTCGCGTTCTGCTAGAGTGGTGTTTCCCAGGCAGAAGCCTGTGGAAACTCGGTCGTAAGCCGTTCATGTTCAACGTGGTCGAAGGCTTCCACGGTCAAATCCGTGCGATCCAATGGTTCCGGGCAGCCCGGAGAGGACAGAAAATCGACATAGTCCTGGGCTTTGTCCTCCGTTGCGAACCGGCAGAGACCATACTCGGGCATATGAGAAGACGGGTGCCAAAAGGCGAGTCCGATCGAGCTTCCCTGAAACACTCCCAAGCTACGGTGCCGAACCTGGAATCCTCCCGGGCATGTGGCGGAGCGGTCGAGGACCATTTCTTCTCCCATGTGTGAAACGCTGAGCCCAGCAACCAATTATAACAATGTTAGATGACGATCGATATGTTCGGTGATCTCGGGTTTCTGTCATTGACTTCATCCGTGAACGTCTTACGTGTTTAATGCGCACCGTCGAGTAAGATCGGTGCGAAGGAGGACAAGCATGGTTGCATCAATCAAGCGATCGATGGGCGTGCTGCTACTGCTCAGCGCGCTGCCGGCCTTATCCGGTTGCGGTTACAACGATTTACAAGGTCTGGATGAGGATACGAAAGCCACCTGGAGCGAAGTGATCAATCAGTATCAACGACGGGCGGATCTGATTCCAAACCTTGTCAATACGGTCAAGGGATATGCGGCTCACGAAAAGGAAACACTGGAGAACGTCGTGCAAGCAAGGGCGAAAGCCACAAGCGTCCAGCTGACGCCGGAAATGCTGCGAGACGAGGCGGCGTTCAAAAAATTTCAGGAAGCTCAACAGGGTCTGTCCGGCGCCTTGGGCAGATTGCTGGCGATTGCGGAAAATTATCCTAATTTGAAGGCCGATCAAAACTTCCGCGACCTTCAGAGTCAGCTTGAAGGCACCGAGAATCGCATTACTGTGGCTCGTAAGCGTTACATCGAGAAGGTGGCGGAGTTCAACAAGATGGTTCGCTTCTTTCCCACGAACCTGACCGCGAAGTTTCTCCTGCATATGGAGGAAAAGCCCAATTTCACTGTGGCGGACGAAAAGGCGGTGGCCAGGCCGCCAGAAGTAAAATTCTAACCCGTTACATCATTCGTCAAAGAGAGACCGCGATGCGTCTGATGGGCCGAACGGGGTCGGGTATCCTCGTTGGAGTGGCGTTTGTCCTATTCCTCGCCGGTTTTCCGGCTGAGGCGCTGGACGTGCCGCCGCTCACCGGCCGCGTCGTTGATGTGGCGAATGTCCTGCCCTCTGCGGTGGTCGAACAGCTCTCGACCGATCTGCAGGCACATGAAACGAAGACCTCCAACCAAGTGGCGGTGCTCATTGTCCCGTCGTTGGGGGGAGAACCGTTGTTTGATTTTTCTCATCGTGTGGCGACCGCTTGGAAGTTGGGTCAGAAGGGTACCGACAACGGAGCCCTGCTGTTCGTGGCCATCAAGGATCGAAAAATACGGCTTGAAGTCGGGTACGGGCTTGAAGGGATATTGACCGACGCGAGGTCGGCGCAGATCATTCGGAATGAGATTGTCCCGAGGTTTCGATCCGGCGATATTCCTGCAGGCATCACGGCTGGTGTGCGGGCCATCCTCAAATCGATCGAAGGAACCTACAACGTGTCGGAAACTCCTGCCGCTGCTTCCTCATTTGACGAGGCATTCGGCAACGCTGTCGTCGCGGTGATTGTGGGAGTCGTCATTGGCCTCTTCCTCTCACGCGCAAACCGGCTGTTGGGACCGGTTATTGGCGGAGGGCTTTCGTTTCTCGCGGCCCCATGGCTGGTACCTGCTCTCATTGCCGGAACCCTGAGTCTGGTTCTGGTAAGTCTGTTCAGTGCCATGGGGTCTGGTCGGGCCAGAAACGGGAACGCTCTCGACGGGATATGGTTCAGCAGGCAGAACGGTGGATGGGGGTCCGGCGGTTTCGGAGGATCTTTCGGAAGGTCCGATGGTTTCTCGGGCGGCGGGGGTGGGTTCGGAGGCGGAGGCGCAAGTGGCGACTGGTAAGCAAATGGCGCTGACGAATGAAGATCGCGCCAGGGTTGAGGCTGCGGTGCAGGCGGTGGAGCAGCATACCGGCGCGGAAATCGTTCCCATGATCGTGGAGCGATCCGGCCTGTACCGGGACGCGCAACATCGCTCCGGTCTCCTCGCTGCACTGGTGATGCTCACGGCACTGGTAACGATTGAACCGGCTTGGCTCCCTTGGGGATGGCACGCGGCGAATTCCGTCTGGCTGGTTGCCGGAATCCTGCTGGCCTATGCCCTGGGAGCATGGAGCGGGACATGGCCGTTGATCATTCGACTCTTCACCTCGCGCGAGCGCATGCATCAGAAAGTACAGCTGCGGGCGGAACAGGCCTTCGCCCAGCATGGCATGGCGAAAACCCGAGACCGGACCGGGCTCTTGCTGATGGTGTCCCTGCTCGAACGGCAAGTCTATGTGTTGGCCGATCAATCTCTGCAGGAACGCCTCTCAAGCGACCAGTGGCAAGCTGTCGTGACCGTGATCGTCGAACGCATGAAAGTCGGTGATCTCGTGGGCGGGCTGTGCCGGGGCATCGAGGCAAGCGAGTGTCTGCTCGCACGTGTCTGCCCTCCGAACAATGGAGACAACCCGAATGACTGATCATAGCGCGACGTGGGTTCATGCCGTCACCTCGGCTGTGGCTCGATAAAATGAAGCGCTCCGTTCTCCCCCGACGATGGACGCCTCTTCTCGGTTTCGTTACAATCCCGAATAATGTCCGATCCCGCCGCTTCCGTTGAATCATCTCGACTAGCTCCGGATGAAACCCATTCCGTCGTCAAGGCGGCGGGCCTCATCGGTGTGGCCACCTTTTCCAGTCGGATTCTCGGCTTTGTCCGCGACATGGTACTCGCGGGCCTCTTTGGGGCGACCGCGGCGGCCGACGCTTTTTTCGTCGCCTATCGTATTCCCAACCTGTTGCGAGAATTGTTCGCGGAAGGCTCGATGTCCGCGGCCTTTATTCCTGTCTTCACCGAGTATCACACCCTGAAGACCAAGCGCGACGCCTGGGAGTTGGCCAGCGCGACCTTCACGACGCTACTGACCATCGTGACGGCCATTACGCTGATCGGTATCCTGGCGGCGCCGGGCATCGTCTGGCTACTCGCGCCCGGTTTCCATGAGAGTCCGGATAAGCTCGCGCTGACGACCCTCCTGACCCGCGTGATGTTTCCCTATCTGTTGTTTATCAGCCTGGCGGCCTTGGCAATGGGGATTCTAAACTCGTTGCGCGCTTTTGCCGCGCCGGCCTTTTCGCCGGTCTTTTTCAACGTCTTTACCATCGCCTGTGCGTTGTTTCTGTCCCCGATGTTGGGCGAGCCCATCATCGGAGTGGCCATCGGTATCGTCGTAGGCGGCGCCGCGCAGTTTGCGATGCAGCTGCCGGGGTTGAAAGGGCGCGGAATGTTGTTCGGCCTGAGGTTCCATCCCGGTCATCCGGGGGTAAAGCGCATCGGCCGCCTGATGATCCCTTCGTTGTTGGGACTCTCGGTGACCCAGATCAATATTACCGTCAGCACCATTCTGGCGTCGTTTTTTGCCGGCGGCCCCACATATTTGTTCTACGGCATGCGGCTCATCCAGTTCCCACTCGGCATTTTCGGAGTGGCCCTCGCCACGGCCATTTTACCCACACTCTCCGCGCAGGCTGCCCGCGGGGCGTTGGATGATTTGAGGATGACGCTTGGATTCGGTCTCAGGATGATTTTTTTCATCATCTTGCCGGCGATGTTGGGTCTGATCATCTTGCGGCAGCCGATCGTTCACTTGTTTTTCGAGCATGGTTCGTTTACCAGGGCAGATACGCTGACGACGGCGACGGCTGTCCTCTGTTATGCCGTCGGTTTGTGGGCTTTTGCTGCCGTCAGGATCATCGTCTCCGCCTTTTATTCGATGCAGGATACGAAGACGCCGGCAATGACGGCCGGGATGGCCGTGATGGCCAATATCATCTTGTCTCTGTGGCTGATGACACTATTGGGCGTGGCCGGCCTAGCCTTGTCTACAGCCTTGGCCGCCATGCTCAACGGAGGCATTCTTGTCGCGGTGCTGCATCGACGCCTCGGGCGCATCGACTGGGAATCGATCGGGCGGTCCGCCGTCCGTGTCCTCGTGGCCTCTGTTCCATTGGTTCTGGTTTGCATGTGGGTGTCGAACGGGTTGGTATGGACAAAGAACGGAGTATGGATTGAAAAATCCGTGATGTTGCTCGTCGGTATCGGTTTCAGTGTCCTCGGGTATCTCGGCGTACACTTCATGCTCGGGTCTGAGGAACTGAATGTGGCGCTCGGCCTGGTAAAACGGAAACTGGGACGGATGGCGCGGAACACCGGAGGCGCATGACGTGAGACAAGCGGTCGCACTGAAGACACCCTGGGGATATGTGGAGATTGTGGCCTCCGAGAAGGGCATTACTTCTATTGATCTGTCTTCTCCGCATCGAAGGACGGCGGCGCGTGACGAATTCTTTCGGATGCATCAGGCCGGAAAAGATCACGGGACTGCGGCTCTGCTGGCAGAGGCACGGACGCAACTGCTCGCGTACATCGAAGGAACGCGTCGGGAGTTTTCCCTGCCGGTGGATATGTCTGCGGGCACGCCGTTTCAACGCAGGGTCTGGAACGCGATCACGCGCATTCCCTATGGCCGTGTCCGGTCCTATCAATGGGTGGCCATCCGCGTGGGCGGGAAGCAGTACGCCAGGGCGGGGGGCATGGCGCTCGGCGCAAATCCAGTTCCTATCATAGTACCCTGTCACCGGATCATCGCGCATGACGGCTCGCTGGGTGGTTTTGGCT
>JAJFBJ010000040.1 GCA_020697375.1 Nitrospira sp.
GAGCGTCCGAGCCATTTCTTCAGTAAACCCAGGAGCCCGACCGCCGGCGCAGGCCGGCGATCCGGATAGTCAACCCAGAGTTCCTGCGAGCCGAGGTAGACGCCGTCCCGATAGCTTTGCTGGCTGCGCAATTGCGTATACCCTTCTTGCTGCAGCATCAGGATCAGCTGGCGCAGAGCTTCCATAGGGCTCGGAGCCTCCGGGGTCACGATGCGAGCCGATTCATAACGCAACGCGGCTTGATAGCCGGAGGTTGTCCGAAGAAATTCCACGGGACGATTAAAGCCTCGTTCCTGGGCATCGAAGCCGGCGAGTTGGTATTTCTCTCCAGCCGGATCGGGCATCGGATTCTACAAGGCGCGATAGACGGCCAAGAGGTCGCTCAAGGCAATGGTTTTATTCTTGAGAATGACCCGCTCCGCTCCCAACACATCGAGCGCGGCGACTTTTTCAGTCCCGCCCATCAAACACTTGGCTCCCAAGGTAAGTACGCGCTCGCATTCTTTTTCCACCTTACCCTTGACCACCGGGTTCACTTTCAAAATATCCAGCATCTTGGCACGCGTGGCGGACAGGTGTTTCTGGAGTTCTGCCTCCGGGAAATTCTCGCGGGACGCTTCATCCTCACAGCGGTCGATGTACTGCGTCAGAAAGACGTAGAGCCGCACGAAGGTTTCGGCAATTTCGATATGTTGCGAAATAAGTGTGCTGTCAGCCATTACGAGCCTCCATTCGCTGCTGCGTGGGAATCATCTGTTGAGGTCCTGATGCGCCACGCGGTTTTGGGTTGTGTTGTATTACAAGCGGACCTTGATATCGGTCCCCTCGATCGTCACTTCATAGGAGGCCACTTTGGCTGACGGATTATTCACACAGGCCCCCGTCTTCACGTTGAACTGCCAGCCATGCCAGGGACAGGCCACGACGTCCCCTTCCAAATCACCCTCTCCCAATGGACCGCCTCGATGGACACAGGTGTTGTCGATGGCATGAAAGGCGCCGTCGACGTTGAAGAGAGCGATGCTCATGCCGTTCACTTCCGCGACCATGCCGCTGCCTGGTTTGAGTTCTTCCGTTCCAGCAATTCTGATCAACTCGCCCATACGTCCTCCCTTGATCCGAGACCCTTCCGCTGTCCGGCTTCCGGTCATTTGCCGGCCGCCGGTCGTTTGATTTTCTCCAGCAGACTTTCAATGCGGCTCTTCGCGGCGCCTGACTCACCACGTTGGAGCGCGGTCGCGAGCTGCTCGGCGATCTCGCGAAAGGCCTTGGCTTGGGGCGAGTCCGGCTTCGCAACCACGATCGGGTTGCCGGTATCTCCCCCGGCGCGAATGGCAGGATCGATGGGAATCCGTCCGAGGAAAGGAATGCCCAATTTGTCCGCCGCCCGTTCTCCGCCGCCATGCGAGAAAATTTCGGTGCGCTCCCCGCAATGGCCGCAGAGGAAAAAGCTCATGTTCTCCACAATGCCGAGCAAGGGAACATTGACCTTCTGAAACATCATCATGCCCTTGCGCACGTCATGGAGCGCGACTTCCTGGGGGGTGGTTACCGTCACGGCTCCGGCCAAGGACACCAATTGCGTCAAGGTCAATTGAGCGTCGCCTGTTCCGGGAGGCAGGTCGATCAGAAGATAATCCAACTCACCCCACAACACGTCCTTGAAGAGTTGCTGGATGGCCGTATGCACCATCGGACCCCGCCATACGACCGCGGTGTCTTCGGGAACGAAAAATCCCATCGAGATGAGTTTGATCCCATGGCTTTCAGCCGGGATGATTTTACCCTCTTGTTGTTCGGGTGTCTTTTCGACGCCCATCATCATCGGGATGTTCGGGCCATAAATATCGGCATCGAGCAATCCGACCTTGGCGCCTGTCAGGCCGAGGGCCACCGCCAGGTTGACCGCCACGGTGGATTTGCCGACTCCCCCTTTGCCGCTGCTGATCGCGACAACGTATTTGACTCCGGGAATGATATTGGGCCGGGCCTCCTGGTCTTCCTTCTGCGGAGCCCCGCCTTGTTGGTCTGCCATAATGTTCCTCCTCCACCGCGCGATCCCGGTTGGGATCATAGATCAAATGCCATCTTATGCCATCGAGTCAACGAAAAGAAATGGGTTCGTGGACAGTGTGCGATGCCGGATAGAGAGGGCTGCGTTGCGACGAGAAAAAGCCGACCAGTTGTAGGAAGCCCGTACGCAATCTGCGAAAATATGGAACAGCGCATGTGGGAGACAAGTGAAGTGATCCTCGCTCTCTCCCTTGGCCGGATCCTACGCCGTTCAGAATAGGGATTGGACCTCACTATACTGCCAGCTGCGTTCTCGGGCGCGTTGTATACTGCAGATAAGAACCCCTGCCATTTTTTGAGAGGAATGAATGACGCTCGACCCTACTCTGCTTGAACCCCGTATTCGCGCGATCGGCGAAGACCTGGCCCGGCGTTCCAGCGGGCTTGCTCCCGGCCTGTTCGACTCCCGCTGGTGGTCACAAGCCGCCATCAACCTGGCGATGAAGGATCCTGCCTTCAAGGCCCAATTGTTCCGATTCATCGATGTGCTGCCCGCGTTGCGCGATGATGCGCAGGTCGTGCGTCTCGCCGAAGAATATTTCGGTGACATGAGCCGGCACTTGTTCGGCGTGCAATGGGGTCTCAAGGCCATGACCTCGACCAAGCTCGGCGCCACATTGAGCGGAAAAGCCATCAGGCATCAGGTCGAACAGATGGCGACTGCTTTCATCGCCGGGGCTTCCATCGAGCAAGCCGTCCCGACCCTGCACTCGTTATGGAACGAAGGGCGTGCATTTTCGGTGGACTTGCTGGGAGAAGCGACCGTCAGTGAACGGGAGGCGGATCAATATCGCGACCATTGTCTTGTGGCGTTGGAAAGACTCGATGAATCGTGCCGTAGCTGGTCTCCCGCGCCCTTGCTCGAACGGGACCATCTGGGTTCGGTCCCCCGCGTGCAACTCTCGATCAAGATTTCGGCCCTCTATTCGCAACTCGATTCGATCGATCCGGAAGGGAGTTATCAGGCGCTCGCGGCGCGCCTACGCCCGCTGTTGGATAGGGCCTGTACTCTGCCGGCTTCGATTATTTTCGATATGGAGCAGTCGGACACGAAGGATCTGATCCTGACCACGTTCATGCGGTTGTTTTCGGACGAGTCTTATCGGGCATTTCCCCATGCCGGGATCGCGCTGCAAGCCTATCGGACCGATACGCAGGAGGATGTGCAAAGGCTTTTGGCATGGACGGCGGATCGTCAGGTACCGATCACCATCCGGCTGGTGAAGGGCGCCTATTGGGATTCGGATGCGATTCGCTACCGACAGCGCGGCTGGCCGATGCCGCTGTTCGAACAGAAGGCTCAAACGGACGTGAACTATGAGGCGCTTATTCACCTCCTGCTGGAAAACACTCACCTCGTGAGGCCGGCGTTCGGCACGCATAACCTTCGCAGCCTGGCAGTGGTCGAGGCCGTTGCAGAGGCTCTCAGCCTGCGGCCGGAGGCCTGGGAATATCAAATGATCTATGGGATGGCGGAGCCGTTTCAGCATGCGATGAGCGACAAAGGCCGTCGATTGCGGCTCTATGCCCCGGTAGGAGCATTGCTTCCCGGCATGGCCTACCTCGTTCGTCGCCTATTGGAAAATACATCGAATGAATCGTTCCTGCGGAAGGAATATGTGGAGTCGCAGCCTCTGGCGTTGCTGCTTTCTCCGCCCGTTGTCACGCGACCTTCCCCCTCATCGCCGGCACTGGGGGAAGTCCCGGCTTCCTCTGCCACGCGACCATCCGAATTCGTCAATGAGCCGACGGCGGATTTTTCGCGCGCGGAAAATCGTGCGGCCATGATCGATGCGCTCGATCTCGTTCGCAAGCAGATGGGGCAGCGGCTGGATTCGTCGAAACTGGCTGGTCATGCCCCGACGGGACCGGATCTGCAGTCGTTCAATCCCAGTCAACCGGACCAACTGGTGGCGGTGGTTCAGAGTTATGCCGAAGCCGATGTCGCGGGCATAATGGAGACAGCGGAGTCCCATGCAGAAGCATGGAAAGCCCGGTCGGTGGCCGATCGCGTCGCTGTGATACGCAAAGCAGCCTCGTTGATGCGGGAACAACGCTGGGAACTGGCCGCATGGGAAGTGTTCGAAGAAGGCAAACCATGGCGAGAGGCCGATGCGGATGTCGTCGAGGCCATCGATTTTCTGGAGTACTATGCCGGAGAAATGGAACAGCTTGCGCCGCCGCGCCGATTGGGGCGTTATCCGGGAGAAACGAATGAGTTGCTCTGGAGCCCACGCGGCGTCACGGTGGTCATCGCGCCATGGAATTTTCCGCTCGCCATTCCGGCCGGCATGCTGTCAGCGGCGTTGGTCTCCGGCAATCCGGTGCTGTTCAAGCCCTCTGAACGGGCGTCGGCCATAGGGTATCGTCTTGCACGGATCTTCACGGAGGCTGGTGTACCAGCCGGGGTCTTGCAGTATGTTCCTGGCGGTCCTGATGTGGGACGTGCTCTGGTGACGGAGGCCTCCGTGGCGACGATTGCGTTTACCGGATCGAAGGATGTGGGACTCGGTATCATGCAGGCTGCGGCCGTTCACCAGCCCGGACAGAGAACCGTAAAGCGGGTGATTGCCGAAATGGGCGGAAAGAACGCGATCATTGTGGATGATACGGCCGATCTCGACGAAGCCGTAGCGGGAGTGACGGTCTCGTTCACCGGTTATGCGGGACAGAAGTGTTCCGCCTGTTCACGGGTGATTCTGCTGGATTCGATCCATGACGAGTTCGTCCAACGGTTGGCCGACGCAGTCATGAGCCTTCGGATCGGTGCGGCTCAGGATCCCGCCACGCAAGTGGGTCCCGTCATCGATGCGCGCGCGCAGAAACGAATTCAGGAATACCTTGATGTGGGACGGCGTGAAGGACGGGTCGTAATCGACCGCTCCTCCGAAGGGCCGGGCCAAGCCATCGGACCGGTCGTGATTGCAGGTATTGAGCCGACTCACCGGCTGGCCCAGGAGGAAATCTTCGGTCCCGTGCTCGCGGTGATGCGGGCGCGATCGTTCGAACAGTCCCTCCAGATGGCCAATAGCACCGCCTATGCGCTGACGGGGGGACTCTATTCGCGCAGCCCCCGGCATATCGAGCTGGCGCGCGAATCGTTCGACGTGGGGAACCTCTACGTCAACCGCCCGATCACCGGTGCCCTGGTGGGGCGGCAACCGTTCGGCGGGCATCGCTTATCGGGAGTGGGCACCAAGGCCGGTGGAGACGAGTATCTGAAGCAGTTTATGATCGCTCGAGTCGTCAGTGAACAGACCCTGCGACGTGGATTCGCTCCGACTGTGTAGTTCCGGGGCCGCCTTCACGTCGGCCGTTTCAAGCTCTTCCATGATGTCGGTGATGGTTCCCCGGTCGTCTTTGAGCGCGGCCAATTCTTGTCGTTCGATATATTTGACCAGTCCCACTCCCTTGGCAAACCAGGCCGTCATGACATCCGTGCCGACTGCCGCTCGGTCGACAGAGGAAAGCCGGATTCGGAGCGTCATCCGCGCCTCCACTCGTATGGCATCGGCATAGGTACCCGCGGGAACGGTGATCGATTCCAGTCCGACCACCGTCGAATGTCCTTCGACGTCGACTTGCTCGTTGGTCCCGTCTCCGTCGATATCGTTCCCGAAATCGATGTCCGTGCGGTTGAACTGTTGAAACGACTGGGACACTTTCATCGGGAACCGGATGATTTGGTAGGGTACCAGTTGCTTCTCCAGCGGAGTCCCGGGCTCGGAGCCGTAATAGACGATGCCGGCCGCGTCACGCCGGTAGAAGCTGTCGGAAGGGCCGTGATTGCCCGGATTGGTATCGTGAAAGACGCTGACGGTGAGGCCGCCTTTCAAAATGCGGGTTCCTGTTACCGTGGATACGTTGGTGAAATACTTATTCTCGATCGTCTGCAGCGGCCCTTCCGAGATTTGCCCGCGGTATTGCCAGCGCGTGCCGATGGTATCAGGGAAATAATCGGTGGATTGGGCGATATTTTCTCCCGCGTCGGCTCCTCGAGCATCCTCCCGAGCCGGCAGCATCACCAGGCAGACAAGAATGCCCGCTCCGAGCAGGGTCGAACGAATCAGGTTCTGAACGATCACGGCTGTCCTCCAGTCAAAAAATCACGGTACCATACTCACTGAAACAGCAGCAAGCCGTATGCCGGCTTGCCTTCCGATCCTGCTCCTCGCATAATCGCTCGCCGTGATGCCGGTTGTACCCCCATCAGCCCAAAGCACTGACGAGGGTCGGACCGTTCTCGTGACCGGCGGTTCGGGCGGAATCGGGCGGGCGCTCTGTGTCGCCTTTGCCAGGGCAGGATGCTGGGTCGGCGTGCATTATTTTCGCCATGCCGAGTCTGCGGAACAGACTCTGGCGCTTCTATCCGAATCCGGCGGACGTGGATCGCTCTACCAGGCCGACATACGGTCAAGCCATGAGGTACAGGCCATGGTTGAAGCCGTTGAACGGCAGCGCGGCCGGCTCGACATCCTGCTTTGCAACGCCGGTGTCGCGAGCGGACAGTTGGTGGCGACCTGTCCGGAAGAAGAGTGGGAACGGATCATCGAGATCAATTTGACCGGCACCTATCACTGCATGAGAGTTGCGGCGGCTTTCATGATGACACATGGCGGCGGATCGATCGTGCTGATCGGGTCCTATGCCGGTTTGCAAGGCACGAGCGGGCAAGGCGCCTATTCGGCTTCGAAAGCCGGCCTCACGGGACTGATGAAGACGGCGGCGCGGGAGTGGGGACCTCACAACATCCGCGTCAATCTGGTCTGTCCCGGTTGGCAGCAGACCGGGATGGCGGGCGATTCCTTTCCATCGGCGCAGCGTCTTCGGGACCATGTGCTGGAACGAACGTCGAACCTCGACGAAGTCAGCCGGACGATTTGCCGGCTCGCGCAACTCTCAGATCTGTCGGGCCAAATCTGGAATCTGGACAGCCGAATTCTCTAAGAGGACGCTGTAGGCATCCGCCGGCGTCGTTCTCATTCGTACGTCTTCTTGTGACGTACTAAAGGGAGGCCTCAGTCGCTGCATTTCCTGCGGCCTTGCTGGGGCCTTTTTTTGAGCATCCTGCCGCACATTCACTCGTGGTCTCGGATGCCCGACTCGTCGCTTGCGCGGGGCTTCGCATAACTTTTCTCAGCTTGTGAGATGGAAAAAGTATGGGAATAGGAAAAGGGTTGTTCGTGACAGGAACGGATACCGGCGTCGGAAAGACCCTCGTGTCCGCGGCGCTCATCCGGAGGCTGGTGCAGATCGGTTGCTCGGTGGGCGTGATGAAACCGGTCGAAACGGGTGTTCAACCGGATTCGCCGGCTGATAGCGACGCCGGACGACTGATGGCCGCGGCTGAAACCGAAGATACGCTCGATCTTGTCTGTCCCTACCGATTGCATGCTCCGCTCGCTCCCCTTGCGGCTGCGCGAGCTGAGGAACGCAGCATCGATGTGACGGAGATTCTCCGACGATTCGAACGACTCGTGGATCGGTATTCCTGTGTCATCGTCGAAGGGGCCGGCGGATTGCTCGTCCCGATGGGGCAGGATTGGTCCGTACGTGATTTGATCGTTCGTCTGGGCATTCCCGTCGTCCTTGTGGGACGGGCCGGTCTCGGTGGGATCAACCATGCGCTGCTCGCGCTGGAGTCCCTTGAACGGGCAAAGATTGCGGTCATGGCTCTGCTGTTGAATGAGACCAGGCCCACCCTCAGCTCCGTCGAACAGGCGCAGGTCTCATCAACGGTCTCCTTGCTGCGAGAACGGGCGGGCGTTCCCGTGCTGGGGCCACTCCCCTACCAGGCGCATCTCGACCATGATTGGTCTGCCGTCGTGGAGTTGCTCGCTCAGAGCGGCTCTATCCGGGATCTCGCCGATCGAGTGAAGAGAGGGATTGCTGAAAGTTCCGGATAGCCGATCCCGGGTCGGGACTGTTGAGAATCGCCGAGATCACGGCCAGGCCATCGGCCCCTGCTGCGAGGATTTTGCCGGCTGAGTCGGGCGTAATTCCTCCGATTGCGAACATCGGCAGAGTCGTCATCGAGCGTACTGCGCGTAATCCTTCAAGCCCGACCACCGGTTCATGATCGGTCTTGGTCGACGTTCGAAAGATCGGTCCGAACGCGATATAGTCTGGGTCCCCGTTGATGGCCTCACGGACCTGGGATGCGGTATGCGTCGACAATCCGATGATCTTTCCAGGCCCCAACAGCCGGCGGGCATAGGCGATGGGAAGGTCTTCCTGTCCCAAATGTACGCCATCAGCCGCCACTGCCAGGGCCAGATCGCAACGGTCGTTGACGATCAGCAGGGCACCGGCCTCTGTCGCGGCTTGCCTGAGGGCGAGCGCGCGGGGATAGGCCTCTTTCATCGTGGCCTGCTTGTCTCGATATTGAAAGAGGCGGACGCCATAGCCGGCGGCTTCGCGGAGGAAATCCGTCAGTGGGTGATCCGGACGGACCGCAGGGTCGAGCACGAGGTACAATCCCTTGAGGAATTGTTGTCTGATGGCCTGAGACGTGGAGCGCTCCCTGTTGTCGTGCGTGATTTAGGAAGACTGATTGGCAAGGAAGCGTTCGAGAAATGTCGTGGAGACATGTCCCTTCTGAAAATCGGGATCGTTGAAAATCCGCCGGTGGAGCGGAATCGTCGTTTTGATTCCCTCGATGACGAATTCATCCAGTGCGCGGCGCATCCGGGCCATGGCTTCCTGGCGGTCGCGGCCATGCGTAATCAATTTGGCGATCAAAGAATCATAATACGGTACCACGAGGGCCTGCGGCTCCATCGCGGAATCGACGCGGACGCCGAATCCGCCGGGAGCGGAGTATTTCGTGATCTGACCAGGGCAAGGGGTGAATCTCTCAGGATCTTCGGCATTGATTCGGCACTCGAAACTGTGCCCGTTCAGTTTGATGTCCGGTTGTTTGAACGACAGGGGCATGCCTGACGCGATCCTGATTTGTTCTTTCACCAGATCGATACCGGTGACCATTTCCGTGATCGGGTGCTCGACTTGGATGCGCGTATTCACTTCCATGAAGAAAAAATTATGGTCTTTATCCAGAAGGAATTCCACGGTGCCGACGTTGCAATAGTGGATGGCCTTGACGGCTTCGACCGCCACCCGGCCGATTTCGCGCCGCAGACGTTCATCGATCGCGGGCGAAGGGGTTTCCTCGACCAGCTTCTGGTGACGGCGCTGGATCGAACAATCCCGCTCTCCGAGATGCACCACATGGCCGCGGTGATCGGCCACGATTTGGACTTCGATATGGCGCGGCTCCAGGAAATACCGTTCGAGATAGACGCCGTCATGGCCGAAGGTGGACTTCGCCTCGGCCTGCGCCGCCTGAAACGCGCGTGCCAATTCTTCCGGCTTGTTCACCACCCGCATGCCCCGTCCGCCACCTCCGGCCGAGGCCTTGATGATGACCGGGAATCCGATGGTTTTAGCGGCCTCCTGCGCGTCCTGTTCGCTCCGAAGCTCTCCTGGACTGCCGGGTGTCACCGGAAGGCCCCTTTTGGCCATGACTTCACGCGCCTTGGACTTGTCGCCCATCAGCGCGATCTGTTCCGACGTGGGGCCGATGAATTTGATCCCGATCGATTCGCAGACTTCCGCAAAATGCGCATTTTCCGAGAGGAACCCGTACCCCGGATGGATGGCATCGGCTCCGGTCACCTCCGCCGCGCTCAGGACGTTAGGGATATTGCGGTAGCTCAGCGCCGCTTCGGGCGGTCCGACGCACACATGTTCGTCCGCCGCCCGCACATGCAGGCTTGCGGCATCCGCCTCGGAATGGATCGCGACGGTTCTGACGCCGAGCTCCTTGCAGGCTCGGATGACCCGAAGGGCGATCTCGCCGCGATTGGCGACCAATACCTTTTTAAACATCAGCTGCTCCGGCCCAGATAGACATTTCTATAACCATGATGTAGATGAGTGCGCTTGCCGATGCATTGGTGGCATCCCGGTCCCATTGGATAGGGTGCTTTGCATGAGAACCTGCCTCACGCGCAGCCCCGTCACGCACCATTATAAACTGCATGTAATTAGGGCGTGGCGTTGGGGTCGATCAAGAAGAGTGGTTGCCCATATTCGACAGGCTTGGTGCTCTCGGCTAGAATCCTGGTGATTCTACCGTCGGCCTCGGACTCGATTTCATTCATAAGTTTCATGGCTTCTACAATACACAAAACCTGGCCCTTTTTCACGTAGTCGCCCTCTTCGACATAGGGGTCGGCGTCGGGAGAAGGAGAACGGTAGAAGGTGCCCACGATGGGAGAGGTAATCGTGACCTGCCCGTCCGTCTCGGCCGGCGCCAACGCTTGTGCGGCGGATGTGGCGGCCGGCGTCGAAGCCTGACTGTGTGGGGTGTCATTCGCCTGGGCCGGCGCCGCCCGGACCATCGGTTCGTGCCGAAGCCTGATGCGTATTCCGCTGCGCTCGATTTCCAGCTCCGTGAGATGATTGCGCTTCAGCAGATCGGCCAGCTGCTGAATCTGAACGGCATGGTCGGGATGCAATAATGTCTGGTCCGATCCCGACGATCGAGGAGCGAACGTGCTCGGCAGGACGATCGGCTTGCCTTTTTCCCGTCGCTTTCCATCCTTCTTGCGTGATGGACTCAACGAACGCGCTCCACGAATTCACGGGTTCTGGTATCGATGCGAATGATTTCTCCCACCTCCAGGTAGAGGGGAACCTTGATCATGGCGCCCGTTTCCACAATGGCGGGCTTGCTGCCGCCCGAGGCCGTATCTCCGCGGACACCAGGCTCGCCGTCGACCACCTTGAGTTCGATGAAGTTGGGCAATATGACGGTAATCGGCCGGTGTTCATACACGAGAATCTTCGCAATCATATTTTCTTTGAGCAGATCCGCGTTGCTTCCCAGTTGGTTTTTCTCATAGGTGAATTGCTCGTAGGAGGCTGTATCCATGAAGGTGTACGAGTCACCGGTGGCATACAGAAATTGCATGTCGCATTCTTCAAGGTCCGGTTCGTCGAAGCGCTCGCCTGAACGGAAGGTACGGTCGAGAACGTTCCCCGTGAGGTAACTTTTCAATTTCGTCCGCACGAACGCCCCGCCCTTTCCTGGTTTGACATGCTGAAACTCGACGATATAGAAGGGCTGGCCTTCCACCATCAATCGGCTTCCATTTCGAAATTCTGCGGTCGAAATCACAACAACACTCCTTAAAAAAATACGGCGGATACGACAACGTTTAACGGCGAGAGGCCGTGGGTTTTCTGCTGGATGCGGATCGCCTCTTCGGCCTTGTACGATCGGCGCCGAGATGTGTGGCCAGCCCGTCCAAAGCCAGCAGGTAGCCGGTGAGACCCAATCCGGAAATCTGTCCCAAGGCTACGCCGGCGATGTATGAACGATGGCGAAACTCTTCCCGCTGGTGAATGTTCGAGAGATGAACCTCGATAGTCGGCAATGCGATGGCGGCGATCGCGTCCCGAATCGCAATGCTGGTATGGGTATACCCGGCCGGATTGATCACGATCCCATCGAAGTGGCTCCTGGCATTTTGAATCCAGGTGACCAGCTCTCCTTCCAGATTCGTCTGTTTGGTCTCGACCTCGATTCCCAATTCGCCCGCGCGACGGGCGATGGCACGGTCAATGTCAGTAAGCGACAGATGTCCATAAACGGATGGTTCTCTCGTGCCTAAAAGATTCAGATTGGGACCATGAAGCACGAGCAGCCGCAGCATATTTCTGTAGCGTATCTCAGTTATCAGCAGGCTGCAGGAGATAGGAATGCCGGCAGCGGCGGCATTGTAACAGGCTGCCTTGGGAGGGTCAAACGTTGTTCGGCAGAGGAATCGAGAGGACGAGGAAGGTTATATCGGATCGGAGTCCTTGTGGCGTTTGGTCTGAATGGCTCGCAACCAGGCCTCAAGACGCACAATCGTCGCGGCATGCGCCAACCGGGGCTGGTCGATGACAGGTTCCGACGGCATCCCCGCCGGTGCAGAAGCGAGCGGCGGAATCGCCGTCATAACAGTCGTATTGTTTCCCGTACCCGGTTTTGTCTCACGGTTGACCGGTGCAGGGTTTCGCTTTGACAAAGGAGGATCTTTGATATCGCCGGTGAAGCGCCGTTTGATGGCAAGCGCCTCCGCATCACAGGCATTGGCATTCAGGATGGCGCTGCAAGATCGCAATGCCGACTCGGCGTTTCCCTCGGCGGCGAACAGGTTGGCCAGGATGCGATGCGCGCGAAGATTGTCGGGACTTTGCTTGATGACCTCTACTAGAATTGCCTTGGCTTTCACCGGCTGGCCCAACTGGTCATAGACCCGGCCTAAGGCTGCCATCGCGGTCACGAAGGTCGGATACACAGTGAGGCCGTCTTCGAGTACCGCCACGGCCTCCTGCCACATCCCGGCCTTGATGTACTCCTCCGCAAGAGGAAGAAAAGCCTTTGAGCGTGGGTCTTTGGCCAGGGCGGTTGCAAGCCGGTCTATTTCTGCGGCAGCGGAAGGGGTGATACGCGGTGATGAAGCCACGACCTACTCCTGAGGACGTAATCGTGCTGTTGATCGTTTTGCCGGGAGGCGAACGAGGTGCATTGTGAGCATACGGTTTAAGATCCGGTCGGCGACTTCGCGCTTGGATAGAAGCGGCAGTTTTTCAGTATGTCCCTGTCTGTCCAGCAGGATGACCCGATTGCTGTCCGATCCGAAACCCGAGCCGGGAGCCGTGACGTCGTTGGCGACCAGCATATCAACGCCCTTAGCATGGAGTTTTTCCCTTGCATGGGCAAGCAGATCCTCGGTTTCCGCTGCAAATCCCACGAGCAGTTGAGTCGTTCGGCGCCCGGATAACTCACGCAAGATGTCTTCCGTCGGTTCCAGCCTTAGGCTCTCGATAGCGCCTTGACGCTTCTTCAGTTTTTGGGGCGAGGGGCTTGCCGGACGGAAGTCCGCGACTGCGGCGGCCATAATGACCGTATCGCTCCATGGAAACCGGCTTAAAACGGCCTTTTGCATTTCCTCCGCCGTCGTCACGGACAGCATCTCGATTCCGTCCGGCGGGGTGAGTTCCGTGGGACCGGAGATCAATAGGACGTCGGCGCCTCGTGCCCTGGCCGCTTCGGCAAGGGCATACCCCATTTTCCCCGAAGAACGGTTGGAAATGAATCGCACAGGGTCGATGGCTTCCTGAGTGGGGCCGGCGGATATCAGCAGGCGGCGGCCGGTCCAATCCCGGCGCGGACGTAACAGCGACCGGACTGCTGTCAGGATTTGCTGCTCATCGGCCAGCCGTCCCTTTCCCACGCGGCCGGAGGCCAGCGGGCCGTCTGCCGGGTCCACGATCACGGCTCCGCGGCGCCGCAGCGTTGCGACATGGTCGACAACGGTGGGATGCCGCCACATATCCCCGTCCATGGCGGGAGCGAATATCAGCGGGCACTGCGTCGTCAGAAGCATGGTCGATAACAGATCGTCGGCGAGTCCGAGTGCGGCTTTGGCCAGGCAGTTTGCGGTTGCCGGCGCAATTAGGATGGCATCCGCCTGTTCAGGGAGTGAGAGGTGCAACATTTCCTGATGGGCTTCAAAGAGGTCGGTGGCCACATGGGCGCCGGACAGCACTTCGAATGTCAGCGGGGTGACGAACCGGCTGGCTCCCGCCGTCATGATGACGGTCACCTTCGCTGATTCGCGGCGAAGCAGACGCAATAGTCCCACGGCCTTGTAGGCGGCAATACTCCCTGTGACGCCGAGTACGAGACGCACACCGGTGAGTGAAGGACTGCTGGTCTCCACGAAGCAGACTACTCCTCGCCCTCCGCGGCGGGCTTGACGGTATCATCGACATAGACGCTCAGTTCCTTTTTGATCTCTTTGGCGTCTTCTCCGGTCATCATGGCGATCCGTTCGGTTTCTCCGTCTTTGACCCGCTTCGACTCCTTGATCGCGTCCCTCGCCTCCTTACCACAAAGGAATTTCACCCGATGCAGCAAGACTTCCTCGAGCGCGATAGTGGTTTCTTTTGAGAATTTCGACGGACCGGTCATGCGCGCGCCCTGGATCAAGTGCTTGGCCCGTTGCGCTGCGATGATGACCAGGCGGTGACGTGAATCGAATTCATCGATTTTGTACTGCGGTAACAGAGATAACATGTCAGCCATGGTGCGAATGCTCCTTTGATAAGGGGGCGGAGGTAGAATTTCCCTGCTTTCCCTCTTTGTCCAGAATGAATTTTTCTTCCAGCCAGGTCATGTTGAGGCGTTTGGTCTTGATCCGTTCTGCGAGGAAAATGCTTTCCAGTTCCTTGAGTGATTGTTTGAGATCGTCGTTACGGACGATGTAGTAATACTCACGGTAACTCCATACTTCTTCCTTGGCTTTCTGCAATCGACGCTGAATTTCTTCCGGGGAATCTCCGGCTCTGGCTTGAAGCCTCGTCCGCAATACATCGAATGACGGCGGAAGGATGAAAATGTAGACGGCATCCTCGAATTTTTTCTTGACGGAGCGTGCTCCTTGCACGTCGATTTCCAACAGGACATCGATACCCTGTTCCATCTTGTCGGACAGTATTTTGCGGGGCGTCCCGTACAGGTTGCCATAGACATGAGCCCATTCAATGAATTCATTGCGGTCGATCATGTGGCGGAACGTGGTTTCATCCAGAAAATAATAGTCCTGCCCGTCCACCTCTCCCGGGCGTGGTTTCCGGGTGGTGTAGGAAATCGAGTGCCATAGTCCGGGAACAATAGCGGCGATCTGCTTGCACAGCGTCGTTTTTCCGGTTCCCGACGGGGCCGAGATGATGAACAGGATACCTCGAGGTCCCTGAGCCGGTTTGTCGGATGCGATGCTCATAGATTATTCGGCGCCACGGTGCGGTGGGCGTTACTCGACATTCTGGACTTGTTCCCGAAGTTTTTCCAGTTCCGCTTTCATGCGGACAACCAAAGAGGCGATATCGGCGTCATTGGCTTTGGAACCGATGGTGTTCACTTCCCGTCCCATTTCCTGCAGCAAAAACTCCAGCGTCTTTCCTACCGATTCCTTACTGCGGAGCGTGTGGTCGAACTGTAGCATATGTGACTCAAGTCTGACCAATTCTTCTGAGATGTCCGAGCGATCGGCAAAGAGAGCCAATTCCTGCTCGAGACGAGTCTGGTCGGGCGTGTCGCCATGCAGGAGCGATCGAACCCGGGCTTTCATCCGTTCAAACGCCTCCAAAGTCAATCGGGGCGCCTTCTGCGCGACCGCGGCCTTGGCGGTTCGAACGGCGTCCAGGTGAATGACCAAAGCCTTGGCGAGCACGTCCCCTTCCCTCTTGCGCATTCTATTCAATTCCACTAATGCGCCGCTCAACAGACGGAGAATCGTATTAGCCACTTGTTGCGAATCGACCTGCTGATCGGAGAGTGACAGGATATCGCGGAATCCGGCGATCAAAGACATATCGATGGACCCACGGAGACCCAGCGCCTTTTGCAGTTTCTTGAGCGCGGAATGGTATTGCTTGGCAAGAGTCTGATCGATCTGGACCGTCTTGAGGCCTCCGGCGCTATTATGAACCGTGACCGAGACATCCACTCTTCCGCGAAGGCAATGTTGTTGAACGATCTTTCGAATCCGTTCCTCCATGTGCGTCAGGAAGCGAGGCACTCTCACGGCCACCTCCAGAAAGCGGTGGTTGACCGAACGGATCTCCACCGTGACAGCGGACTCGTGAGAGGTTCCATCCTTTTTGCCATAGCCCGTCATACTCCGGATCGTCATGCGGTTTTTCCTTCCCAATGGCAGTCGCGATACAATGGACAGTGGCCGCATGTCGGCGTTCGCGCGAGGCAGGTGTACCGGCCATGCAAAAGGAGCCGTTGCGACCCTTCCGTCCATTGTTCTTTGGGCAATAATCGCTGCAGATCGATTTCGATTTTGTCCGGGTCATTGTGTCGCGTGAATTCAAGCCGCCCGGCCACCCGCTTGACATGCGTGTCGACCACCACCGCCGGTTTGCCGAATGCGCTACCGAGGATGACGTTCGCTGTCTTTCGCCCGACACCGGGAAGAGCCGTGAGCGCCTCCATCGTATCAGGCACCTCCTGATGAAATTGATCGGTTATCACCCTGGCGCATTGGATCAGATTTTTGGCTTTGGCCTTAAAAAACCCAGTCGTGCGGATAAGGGCCTCCAGCTCGGCCGGGACGGCTTCCGCGTAATCACGGGGGGTATGGTAACGCTGAAAGAGAGCCGGTGTCACTTGGTTGACACGCTTGTCGGTGCATTGCGCTGACAGAATGGTCGCGACGAGCAGCTCCCAGGGATTACGGTGGTCCAGCTCCACGTGAACGGTGGGCATCGCAGCGCGCAGATGCGTCAGGATTCGTGCGACACGGCTATGGTTCGGCCGTCCGGCCGGCGGCTGTATTGGGGGTCGTTTCATGTTGGCAGGTAATGGAGGCCAATTGTGAAGCGGTCACGGATGTGATGCAAGAGCAAGATTCGAAGGAGGCTGTTCCGGCTCGTCTGTCTGATCGGCAGGCGGAGGAATAGCCGGTAATAGACCGTCGAGGTGTGTGATCAATGGTCGCAGCGTGTCCCGGCGTAGCGCCGAAATCCCGATGGCGCGATAACGTTGGCAGAGCGTCAGACACTCATGGGTTGATATGCGATCACACTTGTTCAGGACAAGCACCCGAGGAATCGTCTCCAGTCCGAGCGAGCTGAGAATGGTTTCTACAGCCGAAATTTGCATATCGATGTCCAGAGCCGTGGCGTCGATCACGTGCAGGAGCATGTCGGCGTCCCGTAATTCTTCGAGAGTGGTGCGGAAGGCGCCGACGAGGTCTTTCGGGAGGTCCCGGATGAACCCCACCGTGTCGGTAATGATGATTTCGCGATCCTGAGGAAACCGTAGGCGGCGGCTGGTCGTATCGAGGGTTTCGAAGAGACGATCCTGGGCGGGGACCTGACTCTCGGTCAGCGTATTGAGCAAGGTGGATTTCCCCGCATTGGTATAACCCACGATGGAGAGAATCGGAAGCGCCTGCCTGATGCGGCGCGCCCGTCGCTGGTCCTTATGGCGGGCGACATGGTCGAGTTCCTTCTCCAGGTGGGCGATGCGGTCTCGAAGGCGGCGTCGATCGGTTTCAAGTTTGGTTTCACCCGGCCCGCGAGTGCCGATTCCTCCTCCGAGGCGGGATAACATGGTACCGTGCCCGGAGAGCCGCGGGAGCAGGTACCGCAGCTGCGCCAATTCTACCTGGACCTTGCCTTCACGGGTATGCGCGCGCCGGGCAAATATATCCAAAATGAGCTGGGTGCGATCAATGACTTTGAGGTCGGTCACTTCCGAAATAGCCCGGGCTTGGGCCGGAGCCAGATCCTGGTCGAAGATCAACAGGTCGGCGCCCTGCTGGAGCGCACGGATCACGACCTCCTTCAATTTTCCCCTGCCGAGCAGAAAACGCTGGTAGTCCTCGGTACGTTGCAACATACGATCCAAGACCAGAATGCCGGCCGATTCTGCCAGTTCGTTCAATTCCTCCAAGTGCTCTTCCTGCTCGGCGCGGCTTTTACCCGAGGCGCTCACGAGAATGGCCGATTCCCTGCCGTCCCCCACGGCATGACGGTTTTCAGAGCGAAGCAAATCGCTGTCGAGCGACTGAATCAATGTATCGAATTGAAGATCCAAGTTATGGAATTTGACGGGCTTCAGGATCCTGCAGACTTCCCCCCGGGGATTGGGCGGAAGGAGATGTGCGAGATGAAGCATGGAGGGCTCACCTGCTTCGTCCACTCCCAGGAGGCCGATGAGGTCCATGCGCAGCAATGCCAGGTGAGTCACATCTTCCTGGCTGAGCGGTTCTTCATGAAGATGTGTGCGAATCAATCGGACGCCGCGCAGGGAGCGCGCACCGACCCGGAATTTCGCCAGCGATTCAAAAGTGGGTACGCATCCCGCCCCGACCAGCACCTGTTCGATGACCCCGCGGCGGGTGATGAGAAGTCCGATAGGGCGCCGAATCTCTCGTGTGAGTTGGCAGGTTGTGCGCGCCAGTTCCGGCGTGATGACCAGCGATAAAGGAATTCGTCGCCGATACAGGCGTTCCAATGCCGAAAGATGACTCGCCTTCAGGCCGCTGATCTGTCCATGAATTGTTGGAATGGCCGTACTCCTTGGTGATGGATGGACGTTATCCGAGGTCGGCTATCCCGACGGATGAGGATAGCGGTAACGGAAAATCGGGCAATGCTTCGCAGTCGAGGGACGCCACTCTCCCATGCTCGAAAGCGCGCCGGCCGGCTGCGGCGATCATTGCCGCATTGTCGGTGCAATAGGACAGGGACGGCAGACCCAATTCAATTCCATCCTTGGCCGTCAACTCCGCCAATCTGGTCCGCAGCCGTGAGTTTGCCGAGACACCTCCGACGACGGCGAGCGCGGACACTCCGGCCTCATGCACAGCCGCAAATGCCTGACGCAAGAGGATATCTACGATGGCTTCCTGATAGCCGGCTGCAAGATCGGCCTGTTGCTCGATGATCATCTGCGGAGTCATGCGCCGGAGATGGTAGAGCAGGGCCGTCTTGAGGCCGCTGAAGCTGAAATCCAAATTTCCGGTCCTGACTCGTGACCGCGGAAAACGAACGGCGGCGGGATGACCCTTGCGCGCGGCGCGGTCCACAAGCGGTCCTCCCGGATATCCTAGACCGAGCATTTGCGCGCCTTTATCGAATGCCTCGCCTGCGGCGTCATCGATGGTCCTTCCCATGAGGCGGAACGTGTCGTCTGCGCCGGCATGAAAGAGATGGGTATGTCCGCCAGAGACAACCAACAGCACGCAACATCTGGGAAATGACGGTTGGTCGATCCAGGCGGAGGCAATATGACCTTCAAGGTGATTCACGCCGATCAGCGGAAGGCCCAAAGCATAGGCCAAGGATTTGGCATAACTGATTCCAACAAGCAGGGCGCCGGCCAAGCCCGGGCCCTGCGTGACGGCGATGGCGCGGAGGTCGTGCCAACTCAGCTCCGCTTCTTGAAGCGCCTTACGGGTAACCTGTTCCACATTCTGGATATGGGCCCGCGAGGCCAATTCCGGAACCACACCGCCGAATCGCTCATGCACAGATTGTTGGGATGAGACCACATTGGCCAGTACACGGCCCTCTTCATCAAGGACAGCCGCGGCCGTTTCATCACAAGACGTTTCGATACCGAGGATCGGGCCCAATGTAGGCTGGACAGATCTACTCATACCAGGGACAAATCGGACAGTGCATGGATAACGGGATGGGGGAACGAAGATTGCCCGCCGTGCGCGAGTTCAATCCCGCCCATTGAAGATTGACGCAGCACACCGTATTCCAAATGAAGTGGCTCACTCAGCAGGTCCGTTGTGAAATGCGACAACCCCCGGATCCGGGTTGAGGATCGCGGGGGTTGCCGGGTTAGCGAAGGATCTCAAATACAATGCGATCCCAGGTTGATGCGTTCGTTAGGCGCTACACGCCCGCCATGGCTTCCTGTTCGATGAAGGCGGGCGCTCCGTCGCGCAGGACAACCTTGATTTTCCGGTTGTCCTTGAAACGGCCCTTGATGAGCTCTTCGGAAAGTGGATCGCCGATCGCGCGCTGTATGATGCGTCGCATCGGGCGTGCGCCGTAGAGCGGCTCGTACCCTTCTTTGATCAGCCACTGCTTGACCTCGTCCTCCACTTCGATCGTGACACTCTTCTCGATGAGTCGGAGATTCAGCTCGTGCAGCAGAATGTCCAAAATGCTGATCAGATGTTCCTTTTCCAGAGAATGGAAGACGACGATTTCATCGATCCGGTTCAAGAATTCGGGACTGAAGGATCGTTTCAATTCTCCCATGACTTCCTCTTTACGGCGCAGATGCTGTGCGCCCTGAACCTCGTCATTTTGGAATCCGAGCGACACACCCTTCTGTATCAATTTTGTGCCGATGTTCGACGTCATGATCACGACCGTGTTCTTGAAATCGACTTTTCGTCCGAGGCTATCCGTCAGGACGCCGTCGTCCAGCACTTGCAGCAGGACGTTGAACACGTCCGGATGCGCCTTTTCGATTTCGTCGAACAGCACGACCGAATAGGGACGGCGGCGCACCTTCTCAGTCAATTGCCCGCCTTCTTCATAGCCGACATAACCCGGGGGGGCTCCGAACAAGCGCGAGCTCGTGAATTTTTCCTGGTATTCCGACATGTCGATTCGAATGAGGGCGTCCTCGCTGTTGAAGAGGAACTCCGCGAGCGTCCGCGCCAGCTCCGTCTTTCCGACACCTGTCGGGCCCAGGAAGATAAAGGAGCCGATGGGCTTTTTCGCTTCCTTGAGACCGGCTCGAGACCGACGAATGGCACGCGCGACAGCCGAAATAGCTTCGTTTTGCCCGATCACTCGCTTATGGAGGAAATCTTCCATCCGGAGCAGCTTATTGGATTCTTCTTCTTCCAGCTTGAAGAGTGGAATGCCGGTCATTTTTGACACGACATAGGCCACCTCTTCTTTGCCGATAGTCGGCTTATGTTTCTCCTGGTTCTTCTTCCATTCCCGCTTAGACTCATCAAGCAGTTTCCGCAAACGCTCTTCTTCTTCGCGATGGCGGACGGCTTCCTCGAAGTTCTGCATCGAGATCGCGAGCTCTTTTTCACGGGAAATTTTCTTTAGTTCCTGTTCCAGCGCTTTGAGCTCGGATGGAAGCGCATAGGTTTGCAACTTTGCCCGGGAACCGGTTTCGTCGATCAGATCGATAGCCTTGTCCGGCAAGAATCGGTCGGTGATATACCGGTCCGACAACTTGACCGCCTCCACGATGGCGTCTTCGGTGATTTCCACGCCGTGGTGCTCTTCATAGCGATCGCGCAGGCCTTGGATGATGAGGACGGTTTCGTCGGTGCTGGGCGGCTGGACATAAATAGGTTGGAAACGCCGCTTCAACGCGCCGTCTTTTTCAATGTGTTTGCGGTATTCGTCCAATGTCGTTGCGCCGATGCATTGAATTTCGCCCCGGGACAACGCAGGCTTGAGCATGTTGGAGGCATCGATGGACCCTTCGGCCGCCCCGGCGCCTACCAACGTATGCAATTCATCGATGAAGATAATGATATTTCCAGCCTGAACGATCTCCTTCATCACGACCTTCAATCGCTCCTCGAACTGCCCGCGGTATTTTGTGCCCGCCACGAGGGAACCCAGATCAAGGGCGATGACACGGCGAGACAGCAAATTATCCGGGACTTCGGAGGCCACGATGCGCTGCGCAAGCCCCTCGACGATAGCGGTCTTTCCGACACCAGATTCGCCGATGAGCACGGGATTGTTCTTCGAGCGACGGCTGAGAATCTGGAGGACGCGTTCTATTTCGTCCGCGCGCCCGATGACGGGGTCCAGCTGCCCTTCCTGGGCCAGTTGAGTCAGATCGCGGCCGAATTCGTCGAGCGCCGGGGTGTTGCTCTTGCGATCTCGTTCGCGCGGCGCGGACTTCCTGAGGAACGTGACGGTGAGTTGTCTGGCCGTGAGCAGATTGGCGCCAAGACTCCGGAGAATCTTTCCGCCGATTCCCTCCTCTTCACGAAGCAGGCCCAACAATAAATGTTCACTGCCGATGTGGTTATGACCGAGCAAACGGGCTTCCTCTACCCCGTACTCGATGACTTTCTTAACACGAGGGCTGAAGGGAATTTCCCCGAAGGTCATGGTCGTGCCGCCGCCCGGAAGATTCCGCTCGATCTCAAGCCGAATTTGTTCCGTGGAGAGCCCCATTTTTTTGAGGATCATCAGCGCGATCCCATCCGTCTCGCGAAGGATGGCCAGTACCAAGTGCTCGGTGCCAAGGTAATCGTTCTGATGGCGCTCGGCTTCTTCACGTGCCAGGATGATGATCTTACGACCCTTGTCCGTGAACCGTTCGAACATCCCGCCTCCTTATGGTGATGGGGTCTGTAAAAGAAGCCTTGGTTGATGAAAGAGATGCAATTCAAAGGCTCGAAAAATCTAATGATGTGATTCTAACTAGCGCAATTTTGAGTGTCAAGGCATTGAGCGATTCGCCGGCTCCGACCGCTGTAGTTTCGCAGTCTCTTCTTTCATCGGCGCGCCGGAAAAGTTTGGTCGCGCCGGACCATGTTGTTTGACAGCAAAAGATTCATCCCGATACAATCCCGAACTTTCAACCGGCCTCTTATCTCCCGGCGATCCGGCCTCTCCTATGAAAAGCAAAAGCATCGGCATCCTGACCAAGCCAAAATTTCCCGAGGTGAAGACCACGGTGCAGGCGGTAGTCGCCTGGCTTCGCTCTCGCAGCATCGACGTCTTGCTGGACACGACTGCGACGACCCTGCTCGGCGAGCAGGGCGGATTTCAGAAAACACATCTGGCCGGCAAAGCCGATGTCCTGCTCGTGCTGGGGGGCGACGGGACGATGCTCAATGCTGCGCGATTAGCCGGTGAACGAGGCATTCCCATTCTCGGCGTGAACATGGGAGGACTTGGATTTTTGACCGAAGTGCTTTTGGAAAATTTGTATCCCTCGCTTGAACGAATGTTCGCCAATGATTTTGTGCTGGATGAGCGGCTGATGCTGAGGACGCATGTTCACCGGCATGGGGAAACCGTGGCCCGCGGCATAGTGCTCAACGATGTGGTGGTCAGCAAAGGGACGCTCGCCCGCATGATCGAATTACGAATCGCCATTCAGGGGCAATTCGTCACGAACCTCCGCGGAGACGGCTTGATCATCAGCACCCCGACGGGATCGACCGCGTACTCTCTCTCAGCGGGAGGTCCCATCATCAATCCGGCGGTACAGGCCTTGATTCTGACGCCTGTATGCCCGCATACCTTGACACATCGACCGTTGATTGTTCCCGCCAACGCCGAAATCGAAGTGGTGCTCACCAGCAAGGATGACGGGGCCATGGCTACACTCGATGGACAGGTGGGGGTGGCGATGACCCAGGGTGACACCGTCGAAATCAAGGCGTCCGAGCACCTCACCAGACTGATTCGTTTTCCGGAGAGTAGCTATTATGAGGTGTTGCGTGAAAAGCTGAAATGGGGAGACGGGTGAGGCAAGCCGAAGCGCAGCTACCTGCGGTGGCGTACGATGTTGGCCAGCATGTCGGCATTCGAGGCGAATTTGAATTCGCCGATGGCATCGGACGAACCGGCATGAGCCTTTTCGACGGATTGTAAGACCTTTAGGCTCTCGAGGTCGACCGGCTGACTTTTTCGTTCCTTGAGCAGTCCCTGTAACTTCTGGATCACGCCGTCGATTCCTTCGGATGGCGGCGAAGCTTTCGTCGCTAAGTAGCGTGTCATGACTTCCGCGCACCAGTCGCCGTCTCGTTTGGCGATTCCCACCAGACCTTCGCTGGCTTTCCGCGCCCAACCGGCGAGAAAAATGCCCTCTACGATCTGCTCGGTTTTTTCATCGTAGGCTTGGAAGAGGGCGTCGTCGGGATCGTTGCCTGTCTTATGAGGATTCGTGACATACACGCCGTTCTTATAGGGGAGGCCCACGGTCTCATCGACCCTGTCCCCCACCGCGAACACGACACTGTCGACGGGAAATTCGTAATATTGCTTGAGCCCGACCGCGGCCGTGTCTTCGCCTTTCGGCTCGAGCTTGTTTTCTTCCATTTCGAGGGCGCGCACGCGATTGTCGGCATCGACCAGCACCCGTTTCGGTGAAGCCAGAAAACGAAACCCCATTTTAGACGGGCTATCCGTCGCTTCACACTTCGTAAATTCGGCGGTCATGCCCGCCAGGATCTCATCGGCATTCTGTCCTACGGAGGCCAGCCGGTCCCTGATGCGGCCGAACTCCGAGGCGATTCCCTCCAGGTCCATGTTCGAACAGACCGCCCGAATTTCTTTGGGATTGTATTTCCGCTCGGCGGGACCGCGACGGGCGATGGCCGTCACACGCTCGACCTTCTTATAGCGGATGAGCCAATGGGCGATATCCACCATCACATCGCCGACCCCGATGATTGCCACATGTTTTCCCACGTTGAACGGACGATCGCCGAATCCCGGTAGCCGGTTGAAGTGATACACCACATCCTTGGCATGAAATACACCTTGAGCGGAGTCTCCTTCGACGCCGATCGCTTTCGTGCCCTGGGCTCCGATCGAAAAGGCAATGGCGCTCGCGCCCAGCCCGCGCAAGTCTTCGAGGGTGAGATCCTTGTCCCGCCCGATGGAGACATTGCCGAAGTAATGGACGTTAGGCTGTTCGAGCATGTCCCAATATTGCTTTCTCAAGCCGCCGCGCAGTTTGAGTTTGCTCGGAAAGATGCCGTATTCGGCCAAACCGCCGAACTTGATGTCGCGATTGAGAATGATGACATCATGGCCCTCGTCGGCCATCTTCTTGGACAGCGCCATTCCAGCAGGGCCTGCCCCCACAATGATCACGACATGCCGATTTGTCTTCGAGCCGGTTGCACTCATCGTCTACCCTTCATGGATATGGCATGGATATGGACGTACGCCGCGAGGCGCGACGGAAGTGTCGAAAATTTTCCGCACGGTAGCACAGGGGTCCTCAGGCTGTCAAAATCGGCGACCGTGGAAATCTGCCGATTCGGGGTCGGCTAATCCAACTATTTCCAGCGTGAGCGAGGGCTATCCTCCCGCGCTGCCCACCGGTCCGCCTGCCTGAGTCATCCGCCAGGGATCGAGAAGTTGGGTGAGCCGCTTTTCCGGCAGCACATGCTGTTCCCGCGCCACCTCACGGACGGTTTTGCCGGATTTATAAGCGTCCTTGGCCAGCTTGGCGGCTGCTTCATAGCCGATCACCGGCGCAAGCGCCGTGCACATGGCCAGGCTTTCTTCGATCAAGCTCTTGCACCGCTCCTCATTCGCCTGGATCCCTTCGATGCATTTCACGGCAAAATTCATGGAAGCTGTCGCCAACAGTTCGATCGACTGCAGCAGGTTGTAGGCCATCACCGGCAGCATGACGATCAATTCGAAATTGGCCGCCTGGCCGCCGACCGTTACCGTGACGTCATTCCCGATTACCTGGGCGCAAACCATGGTGACGGATTCGGCAATGACCGGATTGACCTTCCCCGGCATGATGGAGGACCCCGGTTGGGTTTCGGGAAGATGAATCTCCCCGAGACCGCAGCGGGGGCCTGAACCGAGCCAGCGAACGTCATTGGCGATCTTCATCAGACTGACCGCCAGGGTCCGCAACGCCCCGCTGGCCTCAACCAGAGAATCCTGCGCCGACTGCGCTTCGAAGTGGTTCACGGCTTCCCGGAAAGCGCATCCGGTCTCTTTCGTGACGATGGCCATGACCTTGGCCGCGAATTTGGGGTGGCAGTTGAGCCCTGTGCCGACCGCGGTTCCACCGAGGGCCACTTCGCTTAAGGCTGCTTGGGCCTTCTTCATCCTCGCGATGCCCAGCTCAATTTGTCTCGCATAGCCGCCGAACTCCTGCCCCAGCCGAACGGGGGTGGCATCTTGCAAATGGGTGCGGCCGATTTTCACGATCTTGTCGAACTCGCGGGCTTTTCCGTTCAGCGCCTTGTGGAGTCGGGTCAGAGCCGGGATCAGTTGTCGTTGAATCGTTTCCGACGCCGCGATGTGAATGGCGGTCGGGATCACGTCGTTGCTCGATTGTCCCAAATTCACGTGATCGTTCGGGTGCACCAGCTTGCTGCCCCTGGCGCCGCCGAGGAGTTCCGTCGCACGGTTCGAAATCACTTCATTCGTGTTCATATTGGTGGAGGTTCCGGACCCGGTCTGAAAAATATCAACGGGAAATTCAGCGTCGAGAGTCCCCTCCACCACTTCGGTTGCGGCGCAGATGATCGCCTCGGCCGGTTTGTTCTCGAGAAGTTTCAGCGAATGGTTGACGGAGGCGGCGGCACGTTTGATCAATCCCATGGCTCGGATCATCGCGCGGGGAACCCGCAGCGAACTGATCGGAAAGTTCTCGATCGCACGGGCCGTCTGCACACCATAGTAGGCTTGGGCGGGAACCGGCAATTCTCCCATCGTGTCCCGTTCCATACGCGTGGCAGTCACCATGGATGAAGCATCGGTTCTGGTCGCGGCCGTTCTGTCGGTGAGGCGTGAGCGTGTCTTCATCGTCGGTCTCCTGAAATAGCTGTCGGTTGACGTGCTGGAGCGGCGCATCTTAATCGGTCCCCATGCGGAAGCACAAGCATGCTCCGCATCGATGGCGCGTGAATGCTCGCTGATGTCCGGTTGAACCGACCGGGCCGACGGTGAAGATATGAGGGGGAGAGGAGAGGGGCAAGGCCAAAGGCCCGCCAGAAGGCGGGCCTTTTTCGTGCGGCGGTATGGTTGCCTTAGCCGATCTTCACTTCAATCTGCTTCGGCTTCGCCTTCTCGGATTTCGGCAGATGCAGATTCAAGATTCCCTCCGCATATTCCGCCTTCACTTTGCTCTCATCGACCGTATCAGGAAGCGTGAAGCTTCGCACGAACCGGCCGTATGACCGCTCAATCCGGTGGTACTTCTTTCCATTCTGTTCCTTCTCGTGCTTCCGTTCGCCCTGAATGGTGAGGACGCCGTCTTCGACGGTCACCTTTACGTCATCCTTCTTGACCTCCGGAAGCTCGGCCTTGATGGCATATTCGGCTTCGGTTTCACTGATGTCGACGGTGGGCGTCCAGTCGGCGACGGTCATGACTTCCTTTCCCTGCCCGGCGGCCTGGCCGACCCCGGGACGGGACACCATGCGATTCAGTCGTTCGGACATTTCCTCCAATTCGCGGAATGGATCCCATTTCACGATAGCCATGGTACGACCTCCTCTGTGTGCTGATGTTTGTGTGCTGATTTTTTATCGGCGGCGCATTTCTCACAGAAGAAAGGTAATCTTGCTGTGAGTGAAGTCAAGAGCGGCGGTACGAAGATATATGGCTATGAAGAGACCTTGACATTGATGCAGCAGGCATTATGTAGTAGCGCCTTTTGCGAAGGGAGAAAACCATGTTGGAATTCATGTCATACGCGCTGCTCGGCGGCATCATGTTCGCGACGTCCCTGGTGCTGTGGTGGTTCATCGGGCGGACTGAGTAACCGTCGCGCGGCTAACGGCGATCGATCGGTACATAAGACCGGTTGTGCTCTCCCGAATAGATCTGGTCGGGCCGGTAGAGTTTGTTTTCGCGTAGTTGCTCGAGCCAGTGCGCCAGCCACCCGCTCACTCTCGCCATGGCGAACAGCGGCGTAAACAGATCCACTTCAATTCCCATCTTGTCGTAAATGATGCCGGAGTAGAAATCGACGTTCGGATAAATGCCCTTGTCCTGCAAACGTTCGCCGGCGAGTTGCTCCACCGCCACTGCGGTTTCGTAGAGGGGCGAGGTGCCGCAGGCATTGAACAGCCGCATGCAGAGATCTTGAAGCACGGTGGCGCGAGGGTCTTTCACCTTGTAGACGCGGTGTCCGAATCCCATGAGTTTCTGCTTTCTCCCCAGTTTGGCCTCCACTGCAGCGCGGGCTTGAGCCGGCGTGCCGATGTCTTTCAGCATGGTTACGACCTCCTCGTTCGCGCCGCCATGCAGCGGGCCCTTCAGCGCCCCGATCGATGAGGCGACGACAGTGTAGGGATCGGCCAGAGTCGAGGCCGTCACCATGCCTGTAAACGTCGAGGCGTTCATGGTGTGCTCGGCGTGGAGAATCAGGCAGTCGTCGAATATCTCGCTCCAGAGCGGGTGCGGGTTCCTGTCGGTCAACATATAGAGAAAATTCTCAGTGAACGGGAGATCATCCCGCGGCGGAATGTATTCGTCTCCACGCCGCAATCGAGCCCAGGCCGCCACGATGGTCGGCAGTTTGGCAATCAGTCGGACTGCCGACCAATAATTGTTATCCACGTCCTTGACGTTTCGTCCCGGGTAAAACATGCCGAGCGCGGCCACGGCGGCTTGCAGCGCATCCATGGGATGTCCATGTTCCGGAAGGCACTTCAACAAATCGACGATACGAAATTTAATCCGCCGGTGATGCGTCACATCCTGCACCCACTGCGCAAGCTCTGAAGCAGTCGGCAGACGGCCGAAGAGCAGGAGATAGCTGGTCTCCAAAAAGGTCGACTGCTTGCAAAGCTCCTCTACGCGAATACCACGGTATTCGAGGATCCCTCGCGTGCCATCGACATCGCTGATCGCTGATTTGGCGGCGGGAACACCGGCAAGACCCGGCATGAAATCATGTGGCATGGAGATCTTCTCCTCTTCTCAACGATAGGGATGGAGCATAACAATCTGCGCGGGAAAGGCAGCCGGTTAGCGTGAGTTCTCCCGGCGATTGCCGGGCCGCCGTTTATGGCGACCTCGCTCGACTCAGCTTACCATGTTCCGCGACATCGACTCAGCCGTCGCCTTGTATTGACCGGCATCGCTTGGCATACTAGCGCCAACCACGGTGACATGGTCGAATGGAGGCAACGGGTGACAGGATCGACGCGAATCTTCGTGATGGTCGGTATCCTATTATTGGGCGCGGCATTGATGGTGCTCTGGCGGGATGAG
>JAJFBJ010000148.1 GCA_020697375.1 Nitrospira sp.
AGACCGGGCCCGCACGCGACATCAAGGACGTGCATACCGGCTTTGAGTCCGGCCCTCAGCAGCGCTTTTCGACGATACCAGAGTCCGGAACCAAGACCGGTTGCCTTGTCGATATTGCGATACTGGTGGGCCGTACGATTGAAGAGGTCGTTGAGAAAGCGCTGACGGGATTCATCGTGGTCGTAGTAGCGGCGCAAAAGAGGATGGGGAGGCAGCGGGACGAGCTCGCCGGCTGGCCGCGCGCCGATATTATGATGAGATTCGGGATTCATGAAAAAGATTTCGGGTCCGGTCCCATCTTGTAGCAGGACTCTCGCGGACGGGCAAGAGGGCCGTCAGGTCAACTCATTAAAACGAGAGACCGACCCCAAGGGCCACAATATGCGTCCGAAAATCAAGCGAGGGCTCCAGGTTTCCGCTCCACTGGTAGCGGCTCGCAAAGTATTTATACTCTCCAAACACAAAGACGCTCTCGGTGACAAGCATGCGGACTCCGGCGAAATATTGAAAGGCCACACTCGTGTCACGCAGCGTGCCGGTCTGTGTTGCCGGCTCTTTCGTAAAGTGTGCGTCGATCAGGTAGGACGACGACCAGCCCGCGCCGACGCCCCCATACGGCTTTACGAGCTTGCCGGGGTATTGAATGATGAGGCTTACCATGGTCGTCCAAGCCAAAAGGGTTCCACGTCCGGATTGCGTGCCCGAAGCGCCCATGGACGCAGGGGCCCTCACCTCATGACCCAGTCCGAACGACTCGGCCTGAATCCCCGCCACGTAACCGGTGAACGCAGGGAACACGCCGGCCTTGAACCCGCCACCGGCGGCGTGTTTGACCGTGGTCGACGGAAGCGCTTCCCCTCCGACATTCAGGTTTCGATTTTGAGCTAAAGAGCCGAAGACATAGACTCCGCCATAAATTTCAGGTCCCATTCCAGGAGGAGCATCGTCTGCGCCCCAGCTGTCCTGTGCCCGGGCCACTACGAGCACGGACCATAAGGCCGCGACGAGAGACACCAAAACGAGACGGATGACAGATCGCACGGCAGCGGTTCGGTCAGAAATAGACGTGCAAGGTGGCCAACACATCATCATCGTGGTTCCGATGGTTGTACTCCACACGAATGGCCAGATTCGTGGTCAGGGAGACGCGCTGTCCGATTGACCATCGCCAGTCCTCGGATTTTTCCCCCAGGGCATACCGAAGATACGTGCTTGAGGCGAGGATCTTCCATCGATCCGTGATATCCGCCAGCATGCCGAAGGTGCCGCCGCCGCCGATCCGGTGGGACTCTTCATAGGCCTTACTGGCATTCGCTTCCACTTCAGCCATGGCAAAAAACACCTGCCGCCCAGCGAGATGTGTTTCAACCGCTCCCCCGATGCCGCCGTTCAAGTAGCCGTTGGTGCAAAGCTGGCAACCACGATGGGCGATCGTGTTCATGCCAAGACCGAGCTTCCAGGAGGGCGCCTGAAAGAGGGAATCGATCGGAGAAAGGGAAATCATGTTCAGTGGGCTGAAACGCTCGAGCCTCGCTTGTGATTTATTGTGATAATGCCGCACAGCAAACGATATCGCTTCAATTTGCGCGTTCGGTGTGTATCCGGGATCAGGGTCCAACAGATCTTGGTAGGCGGCACGAACGTTGATTTCTTCGAACGCCCGATCATTTCGCCACCCGCCCCCGATGCCAATCCGGCTGGTCCCATGGCCAAGATCCGGTCGTTTCACATAGGGTTCAATCGTCATCTCGTGCGGAGCCACCCTCATGTGGCTTCGAGCCGACAAGATGGCTCGGTTCTTCTGCCGGAAGGGCTCACCCTCTTCACCTCCGCTCCCTTTCATCAGGAGATAGTCAGAGGCAGTATCAAGGATGAACGCTTGCCGGTCGAGAGCGAGAGTGCGAAAGCGATCCGACTTCAGTTCGGCGGGATCCTCGATCATTCGCTTGAGCCAAGCCCGTTCCTCGAGGGTCATCGCCTCACGTTTGCGCCGGATCAGCGTGCTCCTTGATGGCCGGGAAACGACTTCGCCGATGATGCCGGATTGGCCGAGAAGGCGCACGGTGTCCACGGGAATCGCGTAAAACGGGAACCGGTCTACCAAATGGATCGAGGGCTCGGCAGCTTCAATGAGCGACAAGATGTGGTACGAGCAATTTTCATCGAAAAAGAAATAGTCGAAATAGGCATTCCCCATTTCCCACGTATGCATCAAGAGGCGCCGTACTTGTGGTTCGGTCAAGGCCAAGCGGTATTCCCAAATATCTCGATTTTCGATATCCCGGTATTCCTGGACCTTCAGATAATACGGGATCGTCGAGAAGTGCCCCGGGTAGCCGCCAAATACCCCTTTTACGGCATACTCAGGTCCGGCGTTGGGCGGCACTTCTGCGGCAAAATTGATGGTGTAATCCAAGATCCGAGTCTGCGGAGTTTGGCCCTTGCCATCAATCCGTAAGAACGTGTGGCCGAACATCGAGGAAGGATTGTTCATAAAGCCGGTGGGGAAGATGACGCTGATCGATTCGGCATTGAACTCGTTGAACCACCGTGTGAACCGCTCGCAAGGTTGTGCCGGTAATCGGCGTTCGTCAAAGTGCAGCTTGTCCTTGAGCCAATGATATCTCGCGATGAAGGCGCATTGGGCCGGCTGCTTCGAGCGGCCGACTAATTCATCAGAAAAAAACCTGGCAAGGGTCGCAGCGAGTTCAGCCTGCGGGTCCGTCTTGCCATTAGGGGCCATGAAGAACTCTGGATCATCCTGCATGCTGGTGAATCCGCCGAACCAGTTTCGGTTGTAATGAAGCAGGACATGCCATTCCCGTTCGTCGGCGAGACGGGCAGCTGTGGCTTGTTCAATCAGTGCCGGAAGATAGGAGAGGTCCGCTGGGGTTGCAGCCGCGTGATCAACACGAAAAAACTGTAGAAGAAAGAACAGGGACGCGGTGAAGGTAACTAATGGGGGGTTCCAGCCTATGAGACCGGAACCCCACAGCACGAGCTTACTTGTGCAATGAAACTTTGGCCAGTGTCGGATGCGTTGCCACTGCGTCATTCAACGCCTTGATCATCGCACCTGGTGAGGATTCCCCCGCCTTGACGAAGGAGGCGTATCGTTCCTGCGTCATCGCGAAGAACGCCGGTTGCTGCTCAGCCGGAATAGCCATGAGCGTTGCAAGTGAGCTGAGGTGTTCCCCGTGTCCTTGCGCCATATCCTGAGCAAGATTCTCGAAGTTGATCGCCGCAAAGACGTTCGCCTTTTCGGAGGCCCAGACCTGTCCGTCGTTGGTGCAGCCGGAGGTACCGCTGCTGATCCCGAAGGTGCCGCTGCCGAAAGTGCCGTTCGTGGTTGCTTGCATAACCTGGACGCCGATCGTCTTTTGGTGCGGATAGTTCTGCCAAGCCAGCTTACCAAGGCCGCAGCCGGGTCCGGTATCAGGGTTGCCGGTCGGGGCCGCCAACGCAATGCCGACCTGCAAACCGAATAGCACCGCTACCGAGAGAACCAGCACTCTCCTCATCATAAGTCCTCCTTAGTGAAAGAGTTATCTGTACCGTCGATGCCTACGATGATTCGGCGGTACCAGGCGGAGTATACCCAAATTCGGACATGGATGTCTCACAAAATTTCGCCGGATGGCGGTTTGACGCTGTCTTTAGGTTTTATGTCCTTGGTTCAGTCATGCCATGCGAGCGCCTCCAGTCGAATCATAGATGCTGCAACGACACCTGGTCGATAAATCAGGAATCTCCACCATGTCAGCCGAGCATGTCGTTAGGCTGTATCAGATGGAATGACGCGTGCCTTCCCAAGCGATTGCTCACCACGCGCAACCTCATCATGTGGCGATTTGCGTTCAACCTGCTGCCGAGCGTTTCCAGGCACGGTCTCCCAGCTGGATCAGTGACGGCACCGCCTGTCCGCGTGAGATCGTCAGAATTCCGACCCCTCGTGGCAAGGAAAATCGCTTGGGGCCGGCGGAACCGGGATTGAAGAGGATCGTACGGCCGCGCCGATCGATCGTTGGACGGTGACTGTGGCCGAAGATGCACACATCGGGCTGTTCAAGATCCAGCCAGGCTTGGGCCTCTGAGTTCATCCGACCGTTTTCATACAACACATGGCAAAGCACGATGGTTATCCCGCCGCGCTGCAGTACCACACGGCGTGCCCACCCGCTTCTTTCATAGCCATCCACATTCCCCGATACCGCAGTCACCGGCGCAAGCCTTTGCAAGCACTGGATGACGTCCTTCCCACCGACGTCGCCCGCGTGGAGGATTTCGCTCACCGCGGCGAAATGCGGCTCGACTGCCGGATCGTAAAGGCCGTGCGTGTCCGCAATGACGCCAAGCCGACACGTTTGTCGTTTCAGCCCTTGACTGCAACCGGCCTGAGCGCGTCCTGAACGGTGTTCCATTTGAAGGTAAACGGCTCCGCCGCTGTTCTCGGCAACCTGGAAATTTCCGCCTCGAGCCGTTGAGCCCGGCCGGCGCTCATGGGATGGGTCGAGAGCCATTCCACCCCTCCCCTCTCGTTTTTCCTGAGCCGCTGAAAAAACGTGACCATCCCGGAGGGATCGATGCGGGATCGATGGAGCAACTGGAGCCCCGTCAGATCGGCTTCCGTTTCCTGACTGCGGCCGAATTTCAAGGAGAGCAGCTCGACGCCAATCTGCCTCATGACCCTCGCCAACCCCTGTTGATCCCCGACAATAATGCCGACCACCGTCACCAGACCCAATTGTTTGACGATTCGCTGGAGAGCATGGCGTTCAAGGACGTGGTTCAATTCGTGGCTGAGTACTCCTGCAACCTCCTCCGCGTTCTCAGCCTCCTTCAAAAGTGCCGTGAACACGACGACGTATCCGCCGGGCAGTGCGAACGCGTTGACGACCTCGCTTTCAACTACGGCAATCTCGAAGGTGTAGGGGTTGACGGGAATGTGAGCAATGAGCCGTTCAGTGATTTCCTGCACCGCGGCCACTGCCGGACCCTCTTTCACGGCCGGATGTTGGATGAGGAAATCCTGAAACGCCGATTCGCCGATCCGCCGCTCCCAGTAGAGCGGAATCCGATCGACGGCCCAGCCGACCAGCAGATCCATGCTGAACCATATCCCCATCATTAGGGCTCCGATGGTAGCCGCCGCGATTCCCCAGGCCGTCCTGTTCCGGCTTCTCGTTCGCCGGACAGTCGCGGCTGTTGCATCAAGTGCATTCACCAGTTCCGGTGGCGCCGACGACCGGAAGGTTCGGATGAGAGACGAGTCTTTGAGATAGACCGTCTGAGCGGAGGGAGCCGAGCCCCATCGCACAACTAATTGATCGTGGTTGAGACCACCGGCCGACACTGAAAGAACGCGAAACGGCAGATCGAGTTCGCCCAAGCCGTGGCCTTCGTCAAAGCGGACCGTCAGCCCGTTCGCCGATATTTCGACATGGCAGGGCAGCCCCGTGGAAGGAAGCTCGTCGCTAAAGCACAGCGCATTCGGAGAAATGGGGGCAGTTGCTGAACCCAAGTTATTCGCTCACTGGAATAAATTGGCGCACCCACGCGCCAAAGCTACCGGGATTACGACTTTGAATGTACACGACCCCCGGCCCGCGAAAGCGGCAAACAAACCCTTCGCCCGACGTGAAGCTCGCCACCCAGCCGGAAGCCGCGCGCTCTATGTGATAAGAGGTGGTCGCCGACCAGGCAACCAGATGACTGTTATCGACGATATATTCCTGATCCGGTTTCAGTTCGATCTTATGGATGGCCCCGAAGCTGTTTACAATCAATGACCCCTTGCCGCTGATTTTCAAGATGAAAAATCCCTCCCCGCCGAGCAGTCCCCGGCTGAGGCTTTGCATCTGGCTTTCAATCTTGATCGATTCGGAGCCGGCGAGAAACCCGTCTTTTTGCACCATGTATTCATTGAGACCGTCCAGTTCCATGACAACAATTTCACCCGGGACGGTCGGCGCCAGCAACACTTCCCCCGCGCCGCGACTAGCCCGCAACGTCTGAAAGAAGAATTTTTCGCCGGTGAGCAGCTTCCGGGAGAGTGCCCCGAGGAAACCACCTTCCATTTTGCTTTCGATGTCGATTGTCGGGGAGGAGGCGACCATCGCACCCGACTCGGCTTTGATCGTCTCTCCGGCGATCAGTTCCACCCGCACCATCGGGAAAGCCCCTGGATACAAGATTTCGTGCTTCATCACTTTCCCCTCATCCTGCGTGTGTTTCTATGTCGCCACCCATCCATACACCCGGTGACTGGGTTCCGGTCCCTCCTCCAAATAACTCAGACGAAGCCGGCCAACGTAGTCTTTGGGAATGCCCTGCCTCGTGGCGGCCGGATCCACAGCGAACAGACGTGCGGCATTCAATCCGAACACCTTCGCCTTCACCTCACGTGTGAGCGATGGGTAGTGATGCTGTTCGATCAAGTGGTCCGGCATCTGGAAGCGGCGGAACGCTTCAATTTGCCACTGAGGTGTTCCATACCAGATCGAGTCGGTTCCCCACAGCACGTGATCGTCACCGAACGCGTGCAATATCTGGCCGAGCAAGTGCGCACAGACCAGTGGATGACTGGTGACCAACTGGCCAAAGGTCGAGCCAAGCTCCATATAAATATTTTTCACGCCTGGATGCGCCTGCTTCATTCGGCAGAATTCAGTCGTCCAGGGTATCTCGCCGGTCTTGCCGAACACCTCATCAATGGATTGAGCGCTCTTCATGCCGGAATGGTAGACGAGAAAATCGATGTCCGGAAAGTCCCTGGCAGCCTTGATGAGATCCCTCGGGTGATTGTAATCAGGGACCGGACCGAGCGGTAATCC
>JAJFBJ010000149.1 GCA_020697375.1 Nitrospira sp.
TAACGCTGCTGTTGATCGTAAACGAGCCCTAACAGGTTGTGAGATACCCAACTCGAAGGATCCAGCGTGATGGCTCTGTTGAGAGCCGTTTCGGCTTCATGTAGCTTTCCTTGATGCAGATACGCCTGACCGATACCCTGATGCGCAGGCGCTGAATTGGGTTCTCGGGTCAGGAAGTCCTGGAACTGCGTCACAGCAGCATCAAACATGCCTTGTTGAAGCATTAGCTGGGCGAGTTTCAGCCGAACCGTGTTTCTCGCCGGATCGGCCTTCAATGCCTTGTTGTAGTGCAGGACGGCCAGGGGAAAGTTGCGGCGTTGCGCTTCATCATCCCCTGCGCGTTCCTGTTCCTCGGGAGTGACATATCAAATGAGGAAGTGGTAGTGTCTTTCGAGTCGGCACAGGACGTGATTACGAGGGCTCCTAGAAGAACCCCAATCCCATAAAGAAATTGTGACTGCTTCCAACTGACCATCCTTATCACCTCAGTAGCCCTGCTCCCACGCTGTTCACTATTACGTGAACCTTTCAGATGGTCAATCAAAACAGCGTTTCCCCATATCGAAGCGGAAGCCCCTGCGGCAACCCTGCCGCAATCTGAGTGGACCTGGTGATCTTACCCTGAGGTAAGGATGCCGCAGGTAACGGATAGGTGCAGTCGAAATGATCGGATTAGCGATGACTTAGAAAACTGTTGGTGTTGGCCGGCCATTTGCAATCTGCTTGGGCCAATGCGTACGCCACTTTGAAACGCTCGCGAGAAGGAGGTGAGGGAATTCCAATAGGCTTAACTGATCTCGGATGAAAGTCGGCGCGCAAAAGCTTTCGAGATGTTTCGAAAGACAGACCCATAACCATACAAAGGAAAGGTGGATCCCATGTTGAACGTCATTCGTCAGTTTGTGAAAGAAGAAGAAGGTGCCTCGGCTGCGGAATACGCCCTGTTGCTGGCGTTGGTTGCTCTTGGGATGGTTGCTGCTACTCAGTTGCTGGGCACCAACATCGGCACTGCGATTAACTCTGCCGCGAACGTGATTGTTCCTCCGGCGAGCTAAGGCTATTTCTGAACCTTGGAGAGCCGGCTGGCCTGTCAAAGCTGGCGAGCCGGCTTCTTCAGACTGTGTTGGCAAAAGGATCCCAGATTGAGAGCCGCAATCAGTGAGAGCCTGGGAAACAGAAATCAAGAATGGCGATGCGCACTTGTCGATATGTAGGCGAAAAGGAGGATCGGTAATGGAATCTGCGACAGTGGCTCTCTTAACGGTCGTGCTTGTCACGGCAACCTACACCGATCTTCGCTCCTCGCGAATCCCTAATTCATTAACATTTACAGCAATGGCTATTGGACTCATTACTCATGCCTACCTGACTGGTGCCCCCGGCATACTTTTCAGCCTGGAAGGGCTTGGTGTGGGTCTAGGACTCTTTTTACTCCTTTATGCATCAGGCGGCATCGGAGCTGGTGATGTGAAATTGATGGGGGCTGTTGGAGCCATAGTTGGGCCATATGACGCCCTCATAGCCGGCCTTCTAGCCATTCTAGTCGGCGGTGTCTACGCACTCGGCGCCATGTGCTTCCAGTGGGGTGTTATAGCCACTGGCCGAAAGCTGGTTTGTACGGCTCGAGGAACTCTTCTGGCGGGGGGCGAGCAATGGACTCAAGAACTGAGGCTACCGTTCCGCCTGCGCTATGGACTTGCAATTGTAGGCGGCACCCTACTTTTTTTAGCTGGCCTCCATCCCTTCGGGGGATAGGCATCCCTCATATTCCAGCTATGGTTGTTGAGAATCAATGAGACTCATGAATGCAGAACGAACCATCAATCAGGTCGTACTGATTGGAGAAGAGGAGAGGCAATGAAGCGGTATCGACCTCTAGCGTTTTTCGGGCTCGCGTTGGTGCTGGGTCTCGTGACCAGCGTCCTAATATTCTCGTGGATGCAGAACGAGAAGAATCGGCTCATGGCCGCACCTATTCCGATATCCAAAAACCAACAGGTATTGGTGGCCAATGCGGATCTGCCATGGGGGACCAAGCTGACTCCGGAAATGACGCAGATGCAGGAGTTCCCTGCCGGTGCCATCCCCGAAGGACACTTTACCAGCCTCGAGGCCATCAAGGATCGTGTTCTCCTGGTCGACATCAAGCGTAACGAACTGGTCATGGAATCGAAGCTGGCCCCGCTCGGCACAACGAGTGGAGGGGTCGCGGCGGTGACGGATGTCAACAAGCGAGCCATGTCAGTGAAAGTTGATGATGTGATCGGAGTAGCCGGGTTTATCAAGCCGAACGATCGCGTCGATGTCATGGTGACCATTGAACCAGAGGGCGGCAAACCGGGCAATACTATCTCCAAGATGATTTTGGAGAATGTAAAGGTCTTGGCGGCAGGTACGCAGATGGAACGGAAGGGCAAGGATGAAGAGCCAAAACCGGTCCAGGTGATTACCGTGGAAGTGGACGTGGAGGAAGCGGAAAAGCTGGCCTTGGCTTCGAACCAGGGCAAACTCAGGTTGGCGCTGCGGAATCCGCTCAATAGCGAGCGGGTCTTGACGAAAGGTGCCAATGTCGGCGCGCTCTTGAGTTCTTTCCGTGCGAAGCAAGCGCCCAAGGCTCAGGTGGGAGAAGGTAGTATCCGGGTTGAAATCATCAAGGGCGATGTCCGCAAGGAAATTAAATTCTAAGATCATGGAGGCATGACAATGAAGATGACACGTCAGCAAGCCAGTTATTGCAGTCGGTGGGCAGTTGCCCTGATTGTTGGTGGGGCCATGATGCTGCCCATTACTGTGAGGGCAGCTGACGACATCCATCATTTGATGAAGACGCCTGAGGCTCAGCAGTTGAGCCTCGTGGTCGGTAAGTCAACCGTCGTGGATATGCCGACGGCAATCAAACGGGCATCATTGGCCGATCCACAAGTTGCCGATGCGATCGTGCTCAGTCCGAGGCAGATCTATGTCACGGGGAAGGGCTATGGCACAACAAACCTGACGCTCTGGGGCAAAGACGACCAGGTCATTGCCGTGTTCGACCTCGATGTGGGAGTTGACCTCGGGCGGTTGAAGAAGCATCTCGGCGAGTTATTGCCAGATGAAACGAATCTGCATCTCAAGGGGACACACGATCATGTGACCATTTCAGGAACCGTCTCGAGTGAAGGACGGCTGCACCAGATTCTGTCAGTGGCGGAGGCCTATGCGCCGAAGAAAGTCTTGAATTTTCTCAAGGTCTATCCCGAGCCCATCGGGAATCCTGCGCCAGACGTCCAGACGGTGACCGTGGAAGTGATCAAGGGCACCTCGGTAGGGTCGGTGAAATTCTAGTTGGAAATGTCTGCAACAAGACGTTCAAGGAGCATGTCAATGAAACAACGTGATGCCATCCTCATTCTAGGTGTCTTGCTCGGGTCGTCCATAACAGCTTTCTCCTATGCTCAAGAGCCCACAGTAGGGACCGTGGAACAGCGGGACATTCAGAAATTGGAACTGACCGTGGGTAAGTCGAGGGTCTTAGACTTACCTGTGGCGATTAAGCGGGCATCGTTGGCGAATCCGGATGTTGCGGATACCGTCGTGTTGTCTCCCACACAGATCTATCTCACCGGTAAAACCAGCGGGGTCACAAATCTGACACTGTGGAACGAGGGCGGCAAGATGATGGGCGTGTACGATGTCGTCATCGTACCAGACTTAAGTAGACTGAAAGAAAATCTCCATAAGGCGATGCCTGATGAGAAGAATATTTTGGTGATGGCTAGCCACGACAACATCACATTGTCTGGTACCGCTTCGAATGCCAGCAATCTTTCGCGTGCCATGAGCATCGCTGAAGCCTATGCACCCAAGAAAGTCATCAATTCGATGCAGGTGGGCGGCGTGCAACAGGTCATGCTCGAGGTCCGGGTCGCCGAGATGAATCGTGAGCTGGTCCGCCGTCTGGGCATCAACGCAACTGCCATGACACCTCAAGGATTCGGCATGACAGCATTGAACCAGCTGACAACAATGCTAGGTGGGAACAGCTTTGCTGGGGTGAGCGGTGGTCTGACGAGTGCATTGACGAATACTTTGAATCTGTCTCAGCAGGCGTCCGCAGCCGTGAACGGTGCTTTTCAGTTCCAGACCGGCAATATTACCTGGTCCGGCTTCGTTGATGCCTTGCATCAGGAGAATCTTGTTAAAGTGCTCGCCAAACCGACGCTGGTGGCCTTGAATGGTCAGGAGGCGGCGTTTCTCGCCGGCGGTGAGTTCCCAATCCCTGTTCCACAAGCATTTGGATTGATCACCATTCAGTTTAAGAAGTTCGGAGTCGGCTTGGTATTCACGCCGAATATCATAGATAAGAAGCACATTAGTCTGACCGTCGCGCCTGAAGTGTCGGAGTTGGACTTCCAGAACGCCTTACGAACACAAGGATTCATCGTCCCCGCGATCACGACGAGGCGGGCCACGACGACGATCGAGCTGGCTGATGGACAGAGCTTTGCCATCGGAGGGCTCATGCGGGATAACGTGCGTGAAACGATCAATAAATACCCGGGTCTCGGAGATATTCCGATTCTCGGAGCATTGTTCCGAAGCACTTCATTTCAGAAGAATGAGACGGAGCTCCTCATCATCGTGACCCCGCATCTCGTGAAGCCATTAGATATGACGGCCCAAACGCTCCCGACCGATTACTACGAGGAACCGAACGACTTTGAGTTCTACCTGATGGGATATGTCGAAAAGGGCGGCTTCGGCGGCAAGGCCGGGCATAAGTCGCCCGCTGCTGAAGTCCTCTCGAATCGCGTCACAAGAGGTCGTGCGATGGAAGGACAAGTCGGACATATCGTTCCTTAAGATTACGGGACCAACATAACTGATACGGGATGAGAAGGAGATGGCAATGAAAATCATGAACCTGGCTGTAGTCATTATGGGCATCGGACTTTTGTTCGGAGCCTGTTCCCCATCGACCATTAGTCCAAATTGGGGTGTGGCGTATCAAGAGATGCGAGCCAAGCAAGTGTTGGATCCGACGGCTGGTGAAAAATTGGATCCTGTCGAAGGCCAGGACGGCAAAGTGAATGCAACTGCAATGGAGGCCTATCGGAAAGGCTTCGAAAAGCCGGATGCGGAGTTCAGCCGATCGGCCGTGACATCTGGGGTACAAACCAAGTAGTCGAGCACGGAGAACCAATGAAAAATCGGAACGAACGTGGCGCGGTGGCTGCAGAGTTCGCACTCCTGTTGCCTGTGCTTTTGACGATTCTCTTCGGGATCATCGAATTCGGCATGATCATGTATAGCCGTGAGATTGTGACCAACGCGAGCCGCGAAGGAGCGAGGGCGGGCATCGTTCAGGGGCCTCCCAAACGGACCGCGGGAGAAATTATCACTATTGCCGGCAATTACCTGACCAATACAGGCATCAATCCCGCGAATGTCACCTTCACCGTCGCAGGCGAGGGATTGACCAATCCTAACACTCTGACCGTAACGGCGACTTATCCTTATAATTTTCTCATTCCGTGGATCCCCGCTATCACTGGGGTTCCGAACCCCCTCACAATCCAAACACAAACGGTGATGCGTCATGAATAACCCGATGATGAGTTATGGGATAGATCGGATCAAGGACTCACGTGGGGCCGCCGCCGTAATGGTGTCGATCATGATGGTCGTCCTCTTGGCGATGGGTGCTGCCGCGATCGATATCGGTCATGCGTTGGTAGCGAGGAATGAGCTACAGAATGTGTCGGATGCTGCAGCTCTCGCCGGCACCCGTGCCCTCGGCCTCGTTTATGAAGGGATGTCTATTGCCGAGCAACAGACGTACGTTCTCAGTGGAGGCGATCAAGCTGCCGTCGTTGCGGCCGTGCAGGCGACAGCCAACGCGAATTCGGCGGCTGGCGTGTCGATCACCATCAATCCAGCAGACATAGCCATTGGCACTTGGGATCCGGCAACCAGAACGCACACTCCTACCGTCAACCAACCAAAAGCTGTGCGAGTCATATCAAGACGTGATGCTTCTGCAAACGGTGTCATCAGTACGTTCCTTGCGAATGTGGTCGGCTTGTCGAGTGTCAGCGTGGGTGCTGTCGCGACTGCAGACATGTCGGCGGTCGGCCAGACGGCGCCGGGTCAGCTGGATGTGCCCTTCGGCATCTCATCCTATTATTTCACCCAGTTCGGCTGCGGAGATGCGATTAAGTTCTATCCGAATGACGGCACGCCGATGGCGTGTTCCGCCTGGCATACGTTTGATCAGTCCCCGGCCAACGCCAATACATTGGGGAATACCATCGACGGGCTGCGTACCGGGACCTACACTTCTCCTGGCACAGCCCCTGGAGACATGCTGAATTTTATCAACGGCAACGTGGCGAGTGTCTTTCCCAACTTGATCAATCTCTACGATGCCAAGAAAGATGGAAACGGCAATTGGGACGTCTTCGTGCCCGTATATGATTCTCCCAGCTGCACTCCTCCCAACGGCCCTCTTCCGATTATTGGGTATGCAGAAGCCCGGATCACGAATGTCCAAGGCGCGCCGAATTTCCTAATTTCTGCGACGATTCTCTGCAACATCTTTGAGGGGAATACCACCGGCGGAGGCCCTCCGTATGGGCCGGTTCTGTCTACGATACCTGGTCTCGTCGAATAATTCATCCAACTGAGGAGAACAGATCGCATGGCTCGATTGATTGCGGTGTCAATCAACTGTCGAAATGAAGCGGCGCGGCAGACATTTGAAGAGGTCGTCTCATGTCGACGCGACTATTTGGTGACCAAGGGGCAAGGGACAGGGGCGGCCGACATGCTTTTGCTCGAACTGGACGAGATACGACCCCAACAGACATTCGGTCATGTCCGTGAGCTTCTGAGTACATCACCGAACTTGGAGGTATTTCTCACGGCTTCACGGACGGATCCACAACTGCTCTTGGAGGCGTTTCGAGTTGGAGTCAAGGAGTTTCTTCCTCAACCGCTGACC
>JAJFBJ010000150.1 GCA_020697375.1 Nitrospira sp.
CCAGCACGATCGCCAGCACAATGCGGCCTTTGATGGTACGAATCGTCATAGACATTCCGCTTCGCACATTTTAAACAACCGACGAAAGAAAAGGCCACCACCTCGACTCCTTCGACTCGCCGCACGTTACGCCCGTTCGGCTTTCTCCGTTTCACCTGGCGAACGGGAAGAAGCCAGCGAAACTTCCCTCACAAGAGGCGCGGCTTTCGATCGCCGAGCCCTCGCGCGGTGAAATCCCCACAAGGCCAATCCCGATAAGCCCATCAACAACAACGGCACTCCTGGAATATTGAGCAGCGTTTTTTCAAATCCAAAGAAGTTCAGCTGGTGCAATTGCATGACCGCGAAGTGCACTTTCCGCCAGCGACCTTCGTCTTCGAGTATCTCGCCGGTTTGACGATCAAGCACGATCTCCGTCGCGTCCGCATCGTCGAACCGGATTCGAACGGCGTCATAGGCGCGTTTTTTCTTTCGGGGCGTATACCGTTCCACCTCTACGCCGGTGACGGCAGCAGGGGCACGCACATATTGCGCGGCTATGATCGGAGCCAGTTCCTGCGTGATCGGTGAGAGCCGCTCCCCACTCATGGCATCCAACAGTAACGTGGTCGACACACCCTCCACCCGCAGCTTCACTTCGTAGAACAGGCGTCCAAAATCCGCACGCAATGTCGTGTGTTCGATGAGCGCGCGGCCGCCCACCGCGGCTTTCGCCAGCGAGAAGACGCGATCGAGCGGAAGTGTCGCGGATTCGACCGGCGGCCCGGCTAAGGGCCGGACCTTTTCCTTGTAATGCTCATCCCAGTAAAGAAATTTCGCGTCCGCCCATAATAGACCGGTGCTGACCGAAAGCAGCAAGAACCCCAGCGCCCCCAGGCCGAACCAGCGATGGGCCTGCCTCAAGTGACGTTCGTAGCCTCCGCGGCTCATCCTACTTCTCCGCCGCTCGTTCAGCCCTCACTTGAAGAGCCAGCGTGCTCCGGTGGCGCAGCGCTTCATACGATTTCCCTTCGAATTCGCCTGGGGTTTTCTCCACATGAATCATCTCCAGCACATACCGGCCCGGCCAGAGCGGCGTGAAAGCTACAATCCCCTCGGCGTCGGTTTTTAATTCTTTATCCCATCCGATGGGCGCATGCACGAGCACCTGCGTGCCGGGCAGAAGTTGCCCCTTGAAGAAGGCCTTCACGACGATCTCACCGCCCGGCACATGACTCACACGGCCGGTGGCAAGATTCAGCCCCTTGGTCAGAGGAATTATATCGAGATCCAGCGGCATGGACTGGTCCCGCTCATGCTCGCTGACGCGTCCCTCTTCCATACAGACGAAATAGGTCCGGGCGTAAAACATCGGCTTCACGATGCCCAGGTCGTGTTTGCGTAAGTCCTGAACCGGGGCTTTGGCCTGCTCCGCGACGACCGCATTCCGGCCTGGCAGGCAGGATGACAACGTACCTGAAAAATGATTGATCTGTTTCTTCAGGGGGACGTCTGTCTTGCCGCGCTTGGGATCCTGAATACGCAACGTGACCCCATCGATGGAATCAAGACGACCCCCGCTTTCTTCACGCAAGAATTCACTATACTCGCCGAAATAAACCTTGAGCGGCTGGCCCATTTCGGCCGGCGCCGTGGCATCCGCCTCAAGCCATACGAAATGGGCGCGAGCGGTAGAGGCCCACAACCCTATCATCAGCAGGATGCCCGTCAATCCGCCAATCACTATTTTCCGATTCATCGCGTTGACTCCTTTTTTTGAATGCCAACCAACGGCTGACGATTCCGTTAAAACCGCCATGAGACACCACCGTAAAAATTCCTGATTTCACCTGGTTGAATACCAATGAAGCTGCCGGTCGTGCGTTGGGCGATGAATGATTCATCGGTCAGGTTGCGCACGCCGGCGAAGACCGCCCATCGGGCCTTGGGCGGCGCATAGTTGAGCCTGAGGTTCCAGATGGTGTAGGACGGGATGGCACCGGTGGTCCCGAGTGCATTTTCCGTTTGGGTATTCACGCCATCGGTAAATTGCTGAGCGACAAACAGCGCATCGGCTTCAATCGACGCGCCCGTCGGGTGGTAATAGCCCACCAACCCGTAGAACGTCATGCGCGGGGCATAGGGAAGATCCTTACCATCCGTCGCGCTAGAGAGCGACTTCGGCCGCAAAAGGGTGACGTTCGCACGGGTGACGAAGCCTTGCAATGGGCGCACGAATTCACCCCAGTCAAGACTGACGGTGCTTTCGATGCCTTCCATCAGTGTCTTCCCCGCGTTGACGAACTGGCTGCCTTGCTGAACGATCTGATTGCTGAATTCGGTTCGAAACACCGCGACTTCCGCATTCACGCCGGGCACGAGGATGGACCGGAGCCCGACATCCGAACTCAACGCGCGTTCAGCCGAGAGGTCTTGTGTCGTTCCGCTCGTCGGATCCACCGCATTGGCGAAGGTCGGCGGCCGGAATGTCGTATGGACATGACCGAACAACATGCTGTCGGAAGTGAGTTGATATTTGACCCCCGTCCCATAGATCAACCCTTGAGTGGTCTTGTAGCTTTTGAAATTGGGAAGCGCGGCCGGAGGGATCGCATTCATCGTTTCGCGGCTTTGGTTGACCTGCTCCCACCGTATGCCCGGTGAAATGGTGAGGGCATCGGTCAATCGAATGGCGGTCTCCGTATAAGCGGCATAGGCCACCGACTCCAGATCGGCATTGTTCGTGGTGCGGCTGATCTTGGAACCGGCCGTTCCGATGCCGGTGATGTCGGTGAGCCGTTCCGCGTGATAGCGAACCCCGGAGGTGATTTTTTGATCCAACCCAAAGAGTGAAAAGCGAAACTGATGTTGCGGCATGACGCCGAAGACATTGAACTTGCGCAAGAAGTTCGTGCTGGTGGAGAGCAGGGTCCCGCTGGCGTTCTGGTCCTGGATATACCAGTTCCGTTCGAACACATTGCCGTACACGACGATTTTCGCCGTATTGTGCGCGTCGATATCACGGCTGGCCGTGACGTCGATCGCTCCCCGTTGTCCCTTAAACTCATCCTGCGGCTTTCCCGCCAGGGTACGATCATTTCGATACTGCGTGGGCGTGATGCTTCCGGGCGTCTGCGTCGTTTCGTCGTACCAGGAAATGTTGGTCGTGATGCGCGTCCGGTCATCCGGATTGGCTTCGAATCGCAGCGTGAAATCATCCAATTGGGAGGCGCTGCGTTGCCGGAAGCCGTCTGATTGGCGCCGTAGGTATCCGAGTTGCGCCCCGAAATTGCCGAAATATCCCCCATACTGCGTGTCCGACTGAAACAGGTTGAAACTGCCGAAGGTGTTGGTGGTGGAGAAGGTCGGGATCGTGGGAATCCGCTTCTGAATGAAATTAATCAAGCCGCCTTGGGTGTTGGGTGAATAGAGGACCGTGGCGCCTCCTTTGATCACCTCGATATGATCGATGCGTTCGATCGGGACCATGTAGTAGGTCGAGGCGTCTCCAAAAAGAGCCGGTTGGATCGGAATATCATCCAACAGTAAGAGAATATTTCTGCTGCGTCTGGGGTCCATGCCCCGGATGCCGATGTTGGGTCTTAACCCTTGGCCATATTCGTCCAGCACGTTCACACCGGGGACGCGCCGCAACATCTCGTCCGCGTTTTTAGGCCTGGCGCGCAGGATTTCCTCGCGGGTGACGACATTGACCGCTCCGGCTATTTCCTTCACCTGTTCCTGATCCGGCTCGTTTCGTTCGTGAACGTCCTTCACGACGATTTCAGGCACCACGATCGGCTTGACGCTCGCCGGCGTTCCCCCCTGTCCATTGTCTGCCGCAGTGGCAACGTTTTGGTTTTTGATGGCCGGCGCAAGAGGGACGATGGATGGACCTGTCCGCTCCAGCGTCACCGTATCGACGGTGGTGAAGCGGAACGAGAGGCCGGTTCCTGCCAGCAACTCCGACAAGGCCTCTTCAGGCGTATAGGATCCGGCGACCTCTCGCGACGTCCGATCCAGGGCTATGTCGTCGGCAAAACTGACCTGTAACCCGGAGGCCAATGCAAAGTCGCGCAACGCCGTGTTCAAGGGCTGCGGAGAAATCTGATAGTGAATTTTCGGCCGGCTCTCCGCTCCGACGGTGGCGGCGTCGCTTTGCGCATACGCCTGAGTGATGCCCGCAAGGGTGATTACCAGCGTGCCGAGAAGCCATGGCATCCGCAGGTCGATTTTGGAGGAGACTCCGCGCGATTGGTTCAGTGACGTCACATGTCCTTTTCGGTGACAGGCACGGTTCTGCATTCAAACCTCCGTCGGTAGACTTCGAGGATCGATATCTCGGGCCCTCGATCATTGTGTTCTTCCTGTGCCTGGACGTATGGGAAAGAAAAATCCCCCCCTGGAGGGAAATACGGGCCAGACACATGTACGGAATGCGCTATGGCAGAAGGGTCTTAGCGAATGACGATGAGGTGGTCCGTGAGACGAACCATACGAATGGGCAAGGTATCGGCGAGGGCCGTGAAGATATGGGAGGGATCCGAGAGGTTATAAATGCCCGTGACCGGGAGGGTCCGCAGCCCAGGATTCCAGATAAAAATATAGCCCCGATGGTAACGGGCGAGATCGTGAACGACGTCGGCGAGTGGAGTGCGGACGAATACTAAACGACCCTGCATCCATGCGGCGATGGACGCAGTATCGACTCGATCGATAGATCCTGCCCCATGCGGTCCGACGGATACTTGATCGCCGGCGGACAAACGGAGGGCCTCGTCTGGTCCCTTCCTGCCGTCGGCGACCCGGACCGATCCGCTCAGTACCGTGACTTGGACATCTGCACTGCGGTTTCTGACTAAAAACTGAGTGCCAATGGCCGTCGTTGCGACACCTTGGCTTTCGACGGTGAAGGGCCGTGCAGGATTGGGTTGAACCGCGAAAGAAGCCTCTCCGCGCAACAATTCGATGTATCGCCGATCGGAAGCATATCGCACGGCAATGGACGTGTCGGTGTTTAAGGTCACCACCGATTGATCCGGCAACGTCACGACTCGCTGCTCTCCGGTTCCCGTGGAATAATCTGCCTTGAGCCAAATGAGTAGGCCGTCGTTCCACAGTGCCAGACTGACGATCAAGAGGAGGACCGCGGCCGCGGTTCCCGCGAAGCGCCAGGGATGACGCGCCTGCTCACGTACCTCATGGACGACACCGCCGGCCACGCTCTGCGCCGTTGCCCTGTGCATTTCAGGCGCATTCCACAGCGCATGCACGTTGTGATACGCGCGCGCATGCGCCGGGCTTTGTGCGCACCACGCCTCCAACCGGCGCTGTTCGACGCTGGAAAAATCGTCGGCCGCTTGGCGCATAAACCAGGCGGTGGCTTCCTTGATAAGTTGTCCCTCCGGAAGGGGATTCCCGGATGGCGGCTGCGAACGATCGTCTTCAAGTCGCATCGTGGCTTGGGAAAAATGAACGCGAGAAGCAATCGACGCACTATATCCTCTTACTCCTGACGTGTCAGCTTAGTCTTTTCCCCCTCCCCTATGTCGCGGGCATGCTTCATAGAGCAGCGCTTCTTGACAGCGGGTCATGGCTTTCACGAGATGTTTTTCGACCGCACGTTCCGACATCTGTAACTGTGCGGCAATCTCCTGATAGGAATACCCGTATACCCGCCGCATGGCAAAGATCGCCCGAGTGCGGCCTGACAAGGTGGCCAGCGCGCGCTCGAGCGTCGCAATCAATTGCTTGTCATGAGCCTGAGCATCGATGGCTCGGGCATCGGTGGGAACGTGTTCGGCTTCCTCCAGTGAAGCTTGCCGTTGCCCCCGAAATTTTTGCTTTCTGAAATGGTCCAGCGCGAGGTTGGTGGCGGTGCGAAATAAAAATGCGCGAGGAGAGGAAATGACCTGCGAAGTGGGAATGTCGGCGAGACGGACGTAGGCTTCTTGTGCGAGATCAGCCGCAGTTTCCTGACACCCCACCATGCGGCGAAGCATTGCCAAGAGATCACGCTGATGTTCCTGAAACAAATGTTCGAGATCAATCGAAGGCGATGCGCTCATGTCGTCTCTGCCGGATGAAGTGTCGACATGGAATGTTCGCAAGTACTCGATACTTATCAAACGACGCTCTGGGATTTTAGGCTCTTCACGCCATACCCTAGAGAGTCGTGAACGAAAAGAGAATGTTCGGATTCCAGGTAACGAGGGAAGGAAATATTTTCTGTCGTGGAGAGGTTGGCCCTTAATTCACCACCAGAGCGGCATTGCAGTATCCGGAATGTGAGATAAAGTCACGCGGATGAGACGTCCGCGTACGTTTATTGAATCTTGATGAACGCAACAAGTCCCCATAGGGGGTCATCTTGTCCTTCCACATCCAGACTGGAACGAATCAACAGCAAATTACGCGGCAGGGTGCAGTGAGGTGGCCCGATTCCTGGTGAACCGAAGCCTCAGGCGATCCAGAAATAAGTACACGACAGGCGTGGTGTACAAGGTGAGGACCTGGCTGACGAGGAGGCCGCCCACGATCGCAATGCCGAGCGGACGCCGCAGCTCCGATCCCACTCCCATACCGATGGCCAGCGGAAGCGCGCCCAGCAAGGCGGCCATCGTTGTCATCATGATCGGCCGAAACCGCAAGAGACAAGCCTCGTAGATGGCATCCGCCGTAGACTTGCCTTCTCCAGCCCGCTCACTCTGGAGCGCGAAGTCGATCATCATGATGGCGTTCTTCTTGACGATGCCGATCAGCAGCATGATGCCGATCAAGGCAATCATGGTGAGT
>JAJFBJ010000003.1 GCA_020697375.1 Nitrospira sp.
CGCCTCATCACTTGCGACACCTTCAGGTCCATCCTGGTCTCAAATCGCAAATCCCGGTTCGTCAGGATCCCGACCAATTTGCCGGCCTTGGTGACTGGAATCCCGGAAATTCGGTACCTGGCCATCATATCGTGCGCGTCACGGAGCGTCTGATCCGGCGAGATGGTAATGGGGTCGAGTATCATCCCGCTCTCGGATTTTTTCACTTTATCGATTTCAGCCGCCTGATCAGGGGGAGAGAGGACCCTGTGAATGATGCCGATCCCACCCTCTTGCGCCATGGCAATCGCCAATCGCGCTTCTGTAACGGTGTCCATGGCGGCACTGATGATCGGAATATTGAGCTGAATATTCCGGGACAAGCGGGTGCGGGTATCGACCTCACTCGGAAGGACAGCCGATTTAGCCGGCACAAGAACAACGTCGTCATATGTCAGCCCGACCCGAATCTCCTTCTCCAACATCGCCTCTCACCTCTCGCGAGCCTCTCGCCCGCCGTTGCTATACCTTCGTGGATCTGTCGACTTGCCCCAATTCCGCGACGGCCTCCGCCTCTTCCTGCAGCCGCTCGCTGCCTTCTTCCGCCGGCATGAATTGCTGTACTCGGGTGTTTCCGCTATCGACGGCAAATACGCTGCCTCTGCTGTCCACCGCGATGCCGTAAGGAAAATTGAACTGCCCTTCCCCACCTCCGAATCCACCCCACTGCGCGATGAAGTTTCCTTCTCGGTCGAACTTTTCGAGGCGGTGATTGCCCGTATCCGTGACATACACATCACCCTGTCCGTCGACCGCAACACCCCAAGGAGACCGCAATTGTCCGGCCTCTTGCGCAAGCGCGCTGCTGGCATGCCCGGCCTCGGAACTACCGCCCCACTTGGTAATCAGCTGCGGCAAGACGTTGGTGCTGGTATCGAATTTTTGAATGCGGTGATTCCCCATATCAACGACATAGACCGTGCCGTCGTTTTGATCGACGGCGATTCCACGCGGGAAATAGAATTGGCCGTCGCCGTTTCCGAAGCTTCCCCAGGACATGATGAATTCACCGCTCATATCGAACTTTTGGACCCGAAAATTCGCGCTGTCGACGACGTACATGTAGCCGCGCACCCGATCGATCGCAATGCCCCATGGCGCATTGAATTGGCCTTCGCCGTTCCCCCTGGAGCCGAACTTCATGATGTAGCCGCCCAACTTGCCGTCGAACTTCTGCACGCGGTGATTATTCGTATCGACGACGTAGACATCACCTTTGGCGTCGCAGGCAATGCCAGTGGGGTTGTGAAAATTCGCGTTGGCCGCCCCGAAGTTTCCCCATAGAATAATGAAGTTTCCGGTACGGTCGAATTTCTGAATACGATTGTTGCCGTTATCCACGACGAAGATGGATCCCTGTTGATCGATCGTCAATCCATACACAGGGGCCATGAATTCGCCGCCGTGCAGCAAGGAAGCGCCACGGCCCGGCTTGCCCCATTTGGAAACACACAGATAGCCGGAGGTGTTGACCAGAATAGTGGCGCTCGCCGGCGTCGAAATATTGTTGCCGACGTCTTTGAACCAGACGATGACCGTCTTCTGCCCGTCGCCGGGAGACAGAATGAAGGGAACCGTTGCGCCGAACTTGATCGCGGATGGAACTTCCACCCACCCTGGCGTTCCGGCCATCGGCGTCATTGGATTCTCAGAAATGTAATACGCTGCAACGCCGGTATCGAGATCGGTGGCAGAGATGGTGACTACGATTTCAGGCGAATTCGTCATGAACGCGCCGTGGTTGATCACCGCATAAGGAGTTTGCGGGGCCGTAATGTCGATCAAAACCGGCGTGGCCGTGACTTCTGCGGACAGCCCACTCTCGATGCCATCCTCATAGACTGCCGTCAAGGCATAGTAATAGGCCTGATCATTGGTCAACCCGGTGTGATTGTACGGACTGGAGACTCCTTCGATCTTCGTACCGCCTTCCTGAGTCAGGTTGACCGTCGTGTGGAAATAGAGATTGTAAGAAACCGCTCCCGGCACATCCATCCAACTGAGGAACGTCTCCGTGTCTCCGGCCTTGATTGCCGGGTTGCGGGGACTCGGGTAGTTTGTCGCCACCTGAGCCCGTTCACGTTCTTCCCGCCCTCGATTCAATTCTTCATCCGTCGGCACGTACTTGATCACCCGGTGATTGCCGCTGTCGACCACATACACCGCCCCCTCCTTGTCGACGACAACTCCTGAGGGAAAATTGAGCTGTCCTTCGGTTTTGCCGCGATTCCCCCAGGCACAGAGAAACGTGCCGTTGCCGTCGAACTTCTGGATACGGTGATTACCCTGATCGACGACGTACACGTTACCGACAGCGTCGCAGGTCACTCCCCACGGTGCTTTGAACTGGCCGGGACCGCTTCCTTCCCGCCCCCACTTGGTAAGGAAACTACCGCGCTGGTCGAACTTCTGGATGCGGTTGTTGCCTTCGTCGGCCACAAAAATATTCCCGACAAAATCCACGGCGACTCCACGCGGAAAGAAAAACGCTCCATCGAAACTTCCATCACGCCCCCATTTCAGCAGCGGCGTACCGTCACCCTTGAACTTTTGAAGACGAGCATTGTTCGTATCGGTGACATAGATATTGCCTTCCTGGTCGGTCGTCACGCCCCATGGAGCGTCGAACTTATTCATATCAGCCCCGCGCCAGGCAAACCCGAACTTGCCCCAGGATTTCATTGGATTGCCGTCGGTATCGAGACGCTGCACGCGATTGTTTCCGGTATCAGCTACGTACACCTGTCCGTCGGTATTGGTGGTCAGCCCGCGCGGATAGTAAAAATTGCCTTCCGCACTGCTGGCTTCCCCGCCCCAGCGCCCGAGGAAGGCACCTTCTTTGTCGAATTTTTGAATCGAATGGTTGTCCGTATCGGCAACGTACAAATTGCCGTCCTTGTCCAGTGCGACGCCGGTCGGTGAACTAAACTCTCCCTCTTCCACGCCTTCTTGTCCGATGATCTTGGCGATCAGATAGGGTGCCGGAATCGCCATCACTTCCTGCGATTCGGGACTTTCGCCCTTCTGCGTCACCACAGTCACGACATAGTGGTAACAGGTTCCATTCGCCAAATCGTCGTGGATGAACGGAGATTGCGCACCTTCGATGCATGTTCCTTTTTGCTTAGTCACACCGATGACGGTTTTGAAATCATCAGCGCTCGCGATGGGACGCGTCAGCTCCGAAAACTTAATCAGCACTCCCTTGGTGGTCATGAAATACAAGTTGTAATACATGGCGTCCGGCACGGCATCCCAGGTAATCATCACCCGGCCGTTCCCGGCCTTGGCTGCCACACCGGTCGGCGGGGAAGGCAAATCCTCTTCCTCGGCAACCGAATCGCCGGCGCCCCATTCACTCTGACTTCCGTCCGCCGTGAGCTGATGCCGGTCAAACCGAAACATTTCGTCGAGCAGCCAAGCCTTGATCATGGTGTTCCTCGCGATACGAGATTGGTGAAGATTGGCGGATGTTTCAACAACTTAGATCGGGCAGTCTAACAAAGCAAAAAGAAGGGAGTCAAGGCATGATCCACCCCGTTCAAGGCAGCCACCATGGCAGGTTGCGTGAATTCCATATCGGCTGAGGTCGCCCAACATATCGATGGGCGCGCAGGCGTTGACCCGGGACTATGCAGCGTCATCCCTCCAAAGCCGGATGGATTCATTTCTCGCCAATATCATAGGCTCTGCATTCTTATCGTTGGAAACAACGCTATACGCCGGTTAAGATGAACCAATGGGAGGTGTACCATGTGGCCAACCCGCCTTGTCCTTGCAGCCCTTTCCATGAGTTTAGCTCTCGTCCCCCATGTGCAAGCGGTTGAGCCCTCCACCGTGGAGATGTGGGAATGCCCCAGCCCCGATGGTACGATGCTGTACACGAATAAAGAGCGGCCGGGATGCCAGCCGAAAGCACTTTCCCCGCTTTCCATCTCCCCTTCTCTGCCTGATATATTATCCCCTCCGACGACCACAGCGGATTCGACCCACCGACCCAATTCAGGTCCGAAAGACTTCTTGTACGATACACCCATCGGCGCACTGCGAAACTCGACGCAGATACCTGATTGGGGCCGCAACTGGTACGCCGGTATTTCCGCCGGAGGGTCTGTTCAAGCCGACATCTGCGGCATGTACATGGAATGGATTCAACTGACGCAAAAAAGCCGCGGAGGAATCTTCTTTGGGACCGATCCATCCTATGGTGGAGATCCAACGGCCCGCAACTGGTACGGTCCGAGTTATTCCTATTACGACAACGCTCGATACATGACACTCTCCCGGATATTCGGGGCAGGATTCATTCCTATCGGTTGTCATTAAGCCGTGCCTGGCTCATGCCGGCGGCGTTAGGAGGGAATGGCACTGAAACCGTCTGGGAAGAAGCCTGTTCTCAGGCGCCTGCCCGGAACCGCTACGTACTGGTTGGGTAAAGTGACGGCAGAGTCCCCGCTGGAAATTCCTCGGGAAATTCACTGCATCGCGGGCAATGATCAGGTTTCGTCCAGGACTTCAGCAACTATGAATTCACTTTCGGCATCACCCATGACCATATCGCCTTCTCGTACCTCGGGTGCTGCGCCATTCGTATCCATGAAGGCGGAGTCCTCGGCCGTTTCGTCAGCAACGCCTTCAACGGGCGCCTCGATCGGACCGGATGAAGAATCGCCGCCGACTTCCACCGACTCATCGATCGGCAACATCGCCTGTTCTGACTCCCCCAATTCCTTGAACTCACGGAGCGGCGGCAGTTGAGACAGGTCGCGAAGTCCAAAATGTTCCAGAAAGAATTTCGTCGTGCCATACATGATCGGACGCCCCGGTTCTTCCTTGCGGCCTACGATGCGCACAAGTTTCCTTTCCAGTAACGTCCGGATAACGCCGGACGTTTCGACTCCTCGAATTTGCTCGACCTCCGCCCGAACGATCGGTTGCTTGTACGCGATAATGGCCAATGATTCCAGGGCGGAGCGCGAGAGTTTCGACGGAGCTTTTACTTTTTCCAGCCGCTTGAGCCAAGGCGCGAATTCAGCCTTGGTCACGATCCGGTAGCCGCCGGCCACTTCGGCCAACTGGAGCCCACGGCCCTCTTGCTCATAGTCATGCCTGAGGCTGGCCAGTGCCTGCTCGACCTCATGCTTCGTAACGGCGCCGAGCAGGGCAAGGAAACGCGTGACCGGAATGGGATCGGCCGTCACAAAGAGCAATGCTTCGAGGATTCCCTTTAAAGCCCGCACATCCGAAAGGCCCTGATCGGAGGAGGGAGCCGTCTTTTCGGCGCAAAGACATTCTTCGGCCCCGCCCTGCGTTTCCAAACCAGCAGGTTGATCGGAGGGTTCTTCTGAAGGTTCACGTACCTCGGCAGATTCTTCGGCGTCCTGTTCCATGCTGAGACTCATAGGCTCTTCCATTCAGACTCCTCCACAAGATCCCCTTCCGCTACGGCTGAAAAGGCACGCGAGACAAGAATCGTCCCAAAGGTTTCGCTTTGAAATACCCGCACGACCCTGATTCGGATCAGCTCGAGCAAAGCCAAGAACGTGACGATCACGATAAGCCGATGGCTGGACACCTCGAATAACGCCGTGAAAGCCATGGACTCCTGATCTTCCAGGGCTTCGATGATGGCGCTCATACGAGTGCGCACGGTCAAGTTGTCTGGAATGATTTCGACCAGACGCTTTCCAGGATGGCGCGACAGGACCCCCTGCAGCGCATCGACCAAATCGAACAACGATACATCGTCGAGGAGACTCTCGTCCTTCGAGAGCTCCATGGACGGACCAGGCTCGCGCGAAAAGACGTCCCGCCACAGGCGTTCTTTGTAATCCAGTTGCGATGCCGCTTCTTTGAACTGCTTGTATTCGAGTAGACGCCGAACGAGTTCTTCACGCGGATCGGGACCGTCCTCCTCATCTACCGCCGCTTCTTCGACCGGCAACAGCATGCGCGACTTGATGTGCAGCAGCGTCGCCGCCATCACGAGGAATTCACCGGCCACGGCGAGGTTCAACTCCTTCATCACCGACAGATAGTCCAAATACTGCCTGGCGATCAACGCAATGGGAATATCGTAAATATTGATCTCGTTTTTCTTGATGAGATGCAGGAGGAGATCGAGAGGCCCTTCAAAGTTCTCGATTTTGACTTGATAGGATAGTTCGGTTTGGTCCATCCGGTTATCAGGCGCTCCGTTGGGTGAATTTCGGTTTTTATACCAAGTTATGGGGGTTCGGGCAAGGCCAAAACTATATATTGTGTTTCAGGAAAGGAATCATTTGACCTTGAGGATATAGAACAAGGCCGCGAGCGCCATCACCAATAAGGCGACCGTTACCGTTTGCGGAAAGGGGGCCTTCTCCGTTCGACCCGGCATCGTCGCGGTGACGCGCGTGGTTCGGGTCAGGAGGGGCGCACGAGCGAACGCCGCCTTCGCGAGATCGTCGCTGCCTATGAAGGATGCATCGGAAAAATCGGCCTGTGACCCGAATCGTGCCGATGCAAAGGTGACGGGTCGATCGAACAGCGCAAAAAGAAAGAATGCATCCCCGTCGAACTGCGCTTCGGAGAAATCGCACTTCGCGCGACAATGTGCCCCGGAAAATCCGGTTCCCGTCCGAAACGACGCGCGCGAAAAATTCGCATTCTGAGCAAAGGTCACTTCCAGAAATTCCGTCAAGCCGTGAAACGAAGCGCCTCTAAAAATGGCCGGGCCGCCAAAATCGGATCGGTGGAAACGAGCGTGTGGACCGAACTTGGTTTCCGAAAACATCGCGCCCTGCGTGAAGCGATCCTGGACGAAATAACTCTCTTGCTCGAACTTCGCATTCGACCCATCGACCAGCCCGAGAAACAACGTGCGCGACAAATCGACCATGCCCGAAAAGCGGGTGTGCGCCAACACCACCGGTCCGGTGATCAATAGAAAGCCTCGCTTGAGCCGATTGATAATCCGCCCCTTCACACGCGCATTCTTGATAATGAACGGACCGCGGATGACATGGACATCTTTTTCGTTGAGGCTGTCCAGAGCCAGCCGATCTTCGGGGGACAGATCACGGACCGCCTCCGCCTTCTGTGACGGCAGTTCGTCGAGCAGCAGGTCGCCCTGGATGACGACGCCCACCAGATCCACTCCCTTTCCTGCTGCGAGCGCCCGCAGCAGGTCCTGGGCCGGAACGGCATGGGCCTCACGTTCCGCCTCCGTACAGGACCTGCTCAAATGCAGAGTGAATGCCTGGGTTGCCGCCGTTCGACCTGTCTCAGTCGTACATTCCGCGTGAAGCATCCCAGGTATCAGTATAGTTCCCCACAGAACTCCCCATGCCACCAAGAGGACGATCGGATAGGCAGAAGGGGATCGCCGCGGCGATTCCATGGATACTGTTTGTTTAGACGGCATGGCCGGCGAGGCAAGATGAAGAATCGAGGAGTACTGTCGATGATCCTTGCTTGTTACTGTACACTGGGCCATAAGCGGCATATCGATCATGCGGGAACCGTCAGCGCCATCGACATCGCCAATGCCCCGACCGGAGCCGACGATCCGAGCGCCGGTGCCGTCATGACGGGCACAATAGAAAAGGAAGAGAACATTGGCCCGGTCGGCGCCACTCCAGACAAGATTCGCGCAGCGGCAAGAAAAGACTATCGCACTGTCTTGATGTCTGTGGACCAACCCTTTAAGCCAAGCTGGACTATCGGCCGGCTCGCGTGGAAATCTCAACGTCGAAATTAAACAAGTCGGTGCAATCGAGGAGGCCCAACCGGCGCGGTGAGGACACTCAGGTATGTACGGGCTGCCTTGTCAGGAAGACGAATCCAGACCATCAACAATCGCACGATACTCCTCATCCGACAGACGATGCATTCCGAGATTGAGCCGCCGAGTCAGCTCCGCTTGCTCCGCTATACCCAATACTCGCTGAAGCAGCGCCTGACAGTCCGGAGCATTCGTCTGCCAGCGTCGCAGCGGCGTCGCGCGTACAAACCCATAGCGCGCTTCCGTCCGCAATTCGTCCTTCAAGAATTCATCCAAGACCTGGAACGGCTGGACCGGCGAAACTATCGTGAACTCTGCACAGATGCCCTCTTTCAGGACATACACTAACCCGCGTGATTCCGGCGTTAGAAACTTCTCCAAATTGTCACGAATCAGCGGGGTGCAGGCTCCCCAAATCCCGGCGTTCAGCTGCAATTCAGCGCTGTCCTGAGAACTCCGCTCGCGCAAGGCGCCTGCAATAAAAAGGAAATGACTCATGGAAATAAAAAGTAACCCAGCAAGCCGGCATAAGGCGCTGTGACCCTGTCGCCACAGAGATGTGGCAAATGGCCATTCCGATGCGTCGGTCCGTGGAAACAGCAATGGACCGGGGCATCAAGCATGTCCGTACAGCATTCACAGCATGGAGAATCAGGACATGGGCAGGCAACAACCCGGCATCAATGGAGGCTAGTTATTGCGATACTCGTCCGTGTCGTCGAGAAGATCTTCGGATTTTTCCAAATAGTCGACGTCGTCGTTTGCGCCGTCAAGTCCGAGTTCTTCTTCTATTTCCTCTTCCTCGATTTCTTCCGACGCCTCATCGAGATCTTCCGACAAATCTTCCTCATCGTCCACATCCAACGGCTGTGGTTCAACTTCCATCCTCAACGGCTTGACCACTTCGGGCGCCACGAATTTTTCGGGCTTAGGCTCGGGGATGGCGTCAGTTTCGACCGGCCGCTTGACTTTGGCAACCGCCGGCTTTCGCGCAGTCTTTGCCTTCGCCATGGGCTTGGCTTTAGGCGCCGGTTTAGACTTCACGGCCGGCTTCATGACTTTCGTCGCCCGCTTCGCGGCAGAGGGACGCGCGGGTTTCGCTGCAGCCTGTCTCGTGGCGGGTTTCTTCGCGGGCTTCTTGGTAGTCTTTTTAGCGGCAACTTTCCGTTGCGGCGTTTTCTTGGTTTTTTTAACCGCCGCGGATTTAGGGGGCTTCACGACCCTTTTCGCCTTCTTCACGGCTACTTTTTTCGGCCGCGTTGTTTTCGCGGTGACGCTTTTCTTCTTCACAGGTTTCTTCGCCATTCCACGTCCTCCTCTCAGGTCTTAACATGGCACGTCGGTGGTAAAGCGGCCTCCATCTAGCATGAACCAGCGCCATCTTGCAACCATTCCACCCCTGCGCGGGACTGTCAAGCCGAGGCGGCACAGGACACATCAGCGGTCGCGTCGCTCCTGGCGGTCCTTCACCATATCTTAGGCCTATCGAGGCATTCCTGAACCACCCGGACAGACTATTTTTCAGTCGGGCGCCCCTTCTCCACGATCTGCGCCGTCCCCAGTCATTTCGAGGAGCCCTTCCACATCGAACCGGCGTCTATGTATAATAGAGACTGTAATAATGGTTGGATCGACCCTATGAAATGGCGTTTCCTCATACTCAGTCTTGCATGTCTCTCGATGGCTTGGCCTACCTCAGCGATTCCACCGGCAGCTCACGTCATGATGGACAGCGGTTCGCCCTATTACGTGCCCGCTGCCGTCACCATGGCTGTCGGCGCCGCCATTCGGTGGGATAATCCGACCCCGACCCACCATACCGTGACCCATGATGGATGTTTTGAAGACAGCGGCCGGTGCGCATTCGATTCCGGCGCCGTCGAACCGGGCGGAGCCTATACGATTCCCAGCCTGCAGCCAGGCCGTTACCCCTATCAATGCCGCATCCATCCTATTATGCGCGGGATTATTATTGTGACCGATTCCACGCTGCTTCCCTCCCAAACCTGAGTAAACGTAAAAAACGTGCGACGTCGTCTTGGCAGGGTTAGACTCAGCCCAATGACGGAGATTGCCGGAATCTGCTTGAGTTAACTCTGAGCCCCGTCTAGAGGGTCCTTTTCTGGACATCCTGCGTCCTCTGTGAATACCATTCGAACCAGCATGCTACTGGGTTGAGCAGAGCCTCCAAATGGAGTTACACCGACTGCTCGTCACCCGTCCACATCAAGCCCTTGCAGGTCGGCGCCGAGCTCGTGTAGGCTGCGGTTTCTGTTGCGAATCGCCACCTATGAAAGCTGCCGCAGCCATTCAAGAGCCCCTCAGCCTGAGCGGCGACGTCCTCAACCTGCTCGCCTGGCGTATTCCCGATCTTGTTGCCTACCAACATGCCTTCGACGAATGGTGGCTGGCCCCGCTCGACGACGACTTCCCGCTCGTCCGGCTGAACGAAGTCGGGATCGAGATGCTGACCTCGATGAATGGCCACATCACTGTCGGCGCCCTGCTGGAAAAATACGGCGCCAAGATCTGCGGACCCGACGGCCAACCCGGCGCCTGGCACCTTGAGCGCTGGTCGATTCCCAACTATTCGCTTTGCTACTTCGGCACCGAGCCGCCAGGCGGCCACCGGCACAAGGCCAAATGGGATCTATTGCTGCAACAGATCCGAGAGAGTTGGTCCGGACAACAGGACTTCGAAGGCGAGGAACACCTCGAAGACTTCCACGTCCATGAGCTGAGGGAAAGCGACCTGGAAGACGGGCACTTCGACCTGATCGAAACCACCGTGTCGCACCTCTTTCGCGAGCCCTGCGAGGCGTTGAATGGTACCACCTATGGGCGCCTCCTCATGCGCCAGCTGCGCCGCCTGGGCTGGTTCAAACCGAAACCCAAGGTCATCGTCGAGATCGGCGGCGGCCTCGGCTACGTCGCCCGCGAATTGGGACAAGAACTGCTGCCGTTCGAGAAACAAGGGATTCAATACATCTCGCTGGATGTGACCCGCCCGTTCCTACAGCTCCAGGCCAAGCGCGCCAAGGCCGGCGGCTGGACCGGCACCGGCACCCATGCCAACGGCGAGTGCCTGCCCTTCAAGGACAACTCGATCGATCTCATTATCGACAATGAGAACATGGCGGACATGACACCCGTCAAACTGACCCGCAAGGAACTCACGGAGGGGCGCGGAGAGACGCCTCAACATCAAGAAGCCCTGGACTGGATCAGACGGCTCCGCCTTCCGCTAGAAAAGGACCTTCCCGAGGAAGTCATCTTTAACTTGGGGCCGATGCGATTTGTCGCAGAAGTGTGGCGAGTCCTCAAGCCGGGCGGTCGCGCGTTCCTCACTGAGTTTGGAATCGAGGACGGCTGGCCCGCTTCAGTGAAGCTGCCGCATCACACTGAGTATGAAGTGCAGTACAGCCACTTGCGGCAGGCCGTGCGCTGGCTCGGCTTTCAAGAGCGCTATCTCTCGCTCCCGCAATTCTTGCAGATCAAACCTGACACAAAAGTGCTCTGCACCGGGGCGGCCTATACGATCCAGCGCTTCTGCGAGGGACTGGGAAAGAGCTTTGCGGTGCGGGCCTATACGGAAAGCGAACTCACCAAGACCTTGGGCGAGATGCTTCCCAAACTGCAAGGCTGCCACTACCACGACATTGCTGACTCGGCCTGGTTCGGCCTCCTCGACTTCAAAGTGCTGCTGTTGGAAAAACCAGGCGGCACGCCCCAAGCGACCTTCACGGAACAAAAAGGCTTTCGCTGGTATTCGCAGCGGTAAGAAGAGATGCAGGGCAACCAAACCGCCCTTCGTGCTCGCGCAACGCGCGGCCTCGGAAGGCTCCTCGTTGGACGCGCGCAGTGAAGGGCAGTCCGGTCACACTGTTGAGAGGGGGATCAAGTAGAAGAGTCACTCGGTCGATGTGCGCAGTCGGGGATCAACCTGGTAACCCCCGAAGAGTTGAACGGACCAATAGACGGGGTGATTTCATAGGTTTTGGGCTAACCGCCGCACTTCAGCCGACGCCGGGGGCCAGCGGCCCGAGGGAACCGCAAGCTCCGCTTGCGGCGGGGCGACTGCTAGTGCTTGTAGACGGCAGACCCCGGGACTGACGCCAGGAGCTCTCTGACGGCATCGGCTCTCCACACTGTCCCGATATCTGACTCTCGGTGAATGCGGCCGCTGTAGACACCGACAAATCGGTACACCGCTCCCGGCGAGACATGCGCCACTTCTCCGTTCTCATAGTTCACGAGACCCGTTCTGTAGGCGAGCACGGGAGATCCCGACTGGCCGGTTCGACTACGGGAGTCGATCAAAACCTGAGGCAAGCCGTCGTACAAGATGCCGTACTCGGACGCTATGAACCCGGCAGCCCAGATCGCGAACTGCGCGGGGCCACGCTTTCCGAACGGAAAACCCACAACGCTGACCATCTCTGTCGGGCGCAGCGAAATCTTCTCTTGTTCGCTGATGTCGATCTGGCGAATGCAAGCCGTGGATCTACACGCAACGGTAACGCAGCAATATCCGCGCGCGGCCCGAGACGGGGATGCTCCAACCAAAGGGGCCTGTTGTCCTTGAAGAGTGACTGAGTCACTTCAATGATAGTGTCCACACCATTCTTCTTCTCCACGCCGTTGTGGTAAATGGTAACCCTGTAAGGCACTCCTGCGGTTGGAGAGAGCGGCTGGTTCGTGAGGTTGTCGCGTCCGGTGACGCAGTGCCTGCAAGTGATCAGAATGGGCCCGATCGGTGAGCCGGCAATAAAGCCTGCGCAGTAGACAGCGCCGTCTCCCCGACGAGAAACCGGAGGAACTATGCTACGGCCGATGGCAGCTCGATAGTATGCGCCTGTAGCGTAGCTTAGCCTCCATAGCGATTCTAACTATTAAGTCTGCTGCGGCCAACCCATGCAGCAGAGCACGGAAGCCTGAGCACTCCATTGGAAGGGAAGCCTACTTGCACATCCAACACGTATTCAAGATTCGTTCTGTTTCGCCTACCGGGATAGACTGGAAACTCGCAGTCTATCCGGCTATCAGTCCGCAGCATATCCCGGACCGTCAATTGCAATCAAAGGCGTGCCTGCCGGACTGTCTGCACCATGTCCGGGAGCAAACAAAGGACCAAATGAATGAGGGTCGGTCTTGCAACAACACATTGTGTGAGCCAAACCAGGGCTTCACCGCTCTGCGATTCGCGTCGCCAGATCAATCAGCACTCCCTCTCTCAACCCCAAATCACTGACCAGGCATTCAGACATCCCTAGCGTCTCCATCGCAGTTCGCAGAATGATCGCGCCGGCGGCAATGACTTCTTCCCGGCCTCGCTCTAACCCCGGCATGCCTTCTCGCTGAGCTTTCGATTTGCTCAGGAGCTGCTCTTCCAACGCTTTGACCGATTCCAGCTTCAAAACATAATTGTGTATTCTGACCGGTTCATAGACCGATAGTTGCTGAGCCATTGAGGCCAGTGACGTGACTGCTCCCGCCGTGCCGACAAAGGTAAGCCCGTTCGGCAGCTGCAAGTCTCCTATCGCAATTCTGGACTCGTTTCGCACCCATTCACGAGCTTGCTGTATTTCTTCGGCAGTCGGCGGGTCGTGCTGCATCGTCCGCTCGCTCAACCGCACGACCCCGATGTCGATCGAGCGTGCCAGCGTCGGCCGGCCAGGTTGACCCAGAATAAACTCCGTGCTCCCGCCGCCGATATCCAGCGCCAGTAGGTCGGTCACGCCTGGAGGCAGGCCGGAGCGGATACCCAGCATGGTGCGGCGCGCTTCCTCTTCCCCAGTAATAAGTTCAACGTCAAACCCTGCTTCACGCTTCACCAGGATCACAAATTCCTCACGGTTCCTGGCATCGCGCACCGCACTCGTCGCCACCGCTGTTGACGCCTCAACATGATAGTTGTCGATTATCTGGCGCCATTCCTTCAGCGTTCCAATTACCCGTTCCATGGCGTCCGCATGTAGCAAATGATCCCGATCGACCCCTTGCCCTAGACGAAGGATGCGACGTTCGGATCGACGTTCTCGCAGCCGCCCAGAGGAGGTAAACTCCGCAATGAGCAATCGACAGGTCAAGGTGCCGATATCGATACCGGCAAGAATTCTCGGCGACGGAGTCGGCGAGGCGGTCACTGATTTGTTCCTCATTCCCCTTCTGCAGTGATATCGTTCATTTCCAACAGCAGTTTTGTTCGCTCGTCCTGGAGCGTCCGCACCTGTTGCAACATGCGGGCGATGTCTGAATCGAACAGGATGCGGTCGGCCGCTTCACCGCGATCGTGCAGTTCGATGGTTCGCTCGCCGATGTCGCCGTGAAGGTCGTCAAGCTGCTGATCGACCTTGCGCAGGTCCAGACGATACCGCAACAATTCACCTTCTTCCAATGCGCGCGTGGCAGCCTTCGCCGTGCCGTGCCGCAAGGTCACCCAGCCGGCGCGCAAATCATGACTCAGGCGTTGAAGCAGTCCCATGTGTCAGCTCCGAACCGGCAAGTCTCACCTGCTTAGCTCACATCTCCCAGCGTCAATTTAGCTTGCCAGCGCCGGAGCATCGCCGCCTTGAATGTCTGGTGCTGAGGCAACGTCAGGCTCGGATCCTGTTCTAGGAGGATATAGGCTTCTCGTCTGGCCTGCTCCAATAGATCGGCGTCACGCAGCAGATCGGCGGCTCGAAACTCCGGCACACCCCACTGCCGCAGCCCTAGAAACTCTCCCGGGCCCCTGATCCGGAGATCTTCCTCGGCAATGACGAACCCATCGTTGGACTTGACGAGCGCGTCTAGCCGCTGTTGCGCATGCGAAACATTTTGCTGTGGCCTTCCGTGAGGGCTGACTCGCGCCTTCGACTCTCGCGCAAGGTACGAAGCCATCAGCAGACAGAGCGATTGGTGAGCGCCCCGACCGACACGCCCTCGTAGTTGGTGCAACTGCGCTAACCCAAACCGTTCGGCATGCTCAATGACCATCACCGTCGCATTCGAGACATCTACCCCCACCTCGATGACGGTGGTCGCCACGAGAATCTGGATCGTCCCGTTCTTAAAGGCCGACATTGTCCGCTCTTTCTCAGTCGTCGTAAGCCTCCCATGGAGCAATCCAACCCGCGCATGAGGGAATATGTCCTGCTGCAGGTGTTCCGCACCTTGAATCGCCGCCTTCAGATCGATCTTCTCAGACTCCTCAACAAGCGGGTAGACGATATAGGCCTGGCGCCCGGCCTTCAACTCGTCTCTTACTATCTGCCAGGCCTTGTGCCGTTGTCCTTCACTATAGAGCCACGTCCGTACCGGTTTACGGCCCGGCGGCAACATGTCGATCACGGACACATCCAAATCTCCATAAACAGTCATCGCCAAGGTACGCGGAATGGGCGTGGCCGTCATCACCAGCATGTCCGGTCGATAGCCCTTGTCGAGCAGCGTCTTTCGCTGCAGCACACCGAATTTGTGCTGTTCATCGACAATCACCAGCCCAAGCTTGGCGAACTGCACCCTTTTTTGAATCAACGAATGGGTTCCGATAGCAACCTGCGCCGTGCCCGCCTCCAGCTGCTTCAGTATGGCATTCCGCTCCTTCGCTTTGCCGCCGCTCGTAAGGAGCACCGCCTTCAGACCCACCGCTTCCAGCAGCGGTTTGAGGTTCAGATAATGCTGTTCCGCCAGAATTTCAGTCGGGACCATCAGAGCTGTTTGGCAGCCTGACCCGCAAGCCATGACCAAGGCATGGAGCGCCACGATTGTCTTCCCGGACCCGACATCACCCTGCATCAGTCGATTCATCGGCCGCGGGGCCACCATGTCGGCCCGGATCTCGCGAAACACGCGCTCCTGGGCAAGCGTGAGCCTGAAGGGCAACACCTGCGTGAGTTGTTTCAACTCAGTGACGTGGGGATTGAACCGGAACGGTTTGCATTCTTCTTTCGTCTCCCGCTGACGCAACACCATGGCCATCTGTAACAGAAATAGCTCTTCGAAGGCCAACCGGCGATGTGCCGCCGTGATGCCGTGGTTGAGGGCGGAAAGACTCGTGTTGGGCGGCGGATAATGCACTTGGTGGATCGCGTCAGTGATAGGCGGCAACCGCTGGCGCGCGCGCACGGACAGCGGCATTGTTTCTTCCATTTCAGCCCCAAACTCCGCCAGCAGTCCATGGATCAGAACGCGCATATGGCGCGATGTCCATCCCTTGGTCTCATGATAGATGGGTACGATCCGCCCCACATGGAGTAACTCATCGTCTCCGCCGTTCAACACTTCGAATTGTGCCGCTTCCAAGCGCACATCCATCCATCCCCGCCGACCGGCCATCACGCGCCCGGCCATCATGACCCGCACCCCTTCTTTAAAGACTTCTTCCAAATAGGGCTGATTGAAAAATACGGCATGCACGGTTCCGGTACTGTCCTGAACGGCCACATTGAGGATCGACAGTCTACGAAACCGCGCACGAGTCGCCTCTGCCTGGACAATCATGCCGCAGATTGTCTGGGCGGCGCCGGGAACGAGTTTAGCCACCGGTGTGACGACCGAGCGGTCCTCATATCGCCAGGGCAACGTCCAGAGGGCCTGCTCAATTGTGCAGATTCCAAGTCGCTTGAGCAGGAAAGTTCGTTTGGGACCAACACCTTTCGCAAACTGAACCGGCAGTTCCCACAGGGGTCGTGGCGGCCCAGAGTGCACCGTTCGCGGCGAAGGCTGTCCTTCATGGGCGGGAACATCCGGCGGATGAATCACTCTCTCGCACGCCTGCAGGCGGCGTAGAAGAACAAGCGCTCGTGCGAGCCGATCTTGCTGTTCAACGGGAGTCAGCCGCGTGTGGAAATCGACAAACATGCTGCGGAGCGACAGCAGTTCGGTTTCGAGCATCCGGGGATACACTCGTTCCGCGAGCGCTCCGATCACCTGCTCCGACACGAAATGATCGAGGTTTCTGACGGTCGACAGATGAGCATAGGCATCGCGGCAGGCAAATTCAATCGGTCTGGTCACACGTTGAAGAAAAGCCTGGAAAGGATCGCGAGAATCGGAGAGATCAGGACGTGGCATCCTGAAGCGGGATCGTACCACAGCCATGCTCTCTGCTCAACGAGGATCCCTTTCGCCCAAATCTAGCCGCGAGGGAAGTCCGGGCTAGATTTGTGACTTCCCTTGGTGCACTTCAGACACGATGTTAGAGTGATTTTGCGTAGGACGCACAGAAGAAAATCCATGTATCGCCGCAACATCAAGCATATTATTGCCCCGCTCGCTGTCCTGATCGGCATCTTCATTTTCTATCAGGCCTGGTTGAAGCCGAATTATTTTCATGAGACGCCGCCTCTTCCTGCGGAGGTCATACTCGAGGACATGCCTTCTGGGTCTTTAGCTCCTGCTCCGCATCAGGGGGATGTCCCTGCAGAGATGAAGCTACCCCGAACGATCGATCCAATCAGCATTCCCGTGCCCAAACATTCTGAATTACTCAGCGCCATCCATGAGGAACTTGAAAAGCGCCACGCTGCCTTGGCAAAGACCAAACTTGAAGAGCTTCCATCGGCACTGCTGATGGAAGCCGCCACCAAGAGACACGTAGCCATCTTGTGGAACAACCTCGGAATCCTTCAGGAAAAGACCGGCGGAACCGAAGCCTCGGTGAAAGCGTTTGAAAAGGCCGCTTCCCTCGACCCTCAAAACCGAGTCGCCCATCTTAATCTCGCGAATGCCTATTGGGGTCTGCGAGACCCGGCGCTTACAGAGGATTTCCTCAGAAAAGTTCTGACGTTGGCACCGGACGAGCCGTTCCCGCATGTGGCCCTCGCAGACTTGCTGCAAGATAAGAATCAGCTCACAGAGGCCGGCAAGCACTTGGTCCAGGCTAAGGAACGAATTAACAAGGACCCCGGACTTCAATCGTATTTGAAAGCCGTCACTGCAAAAGTGCATCACGCCGCGAAGGTGGAGGAAAAGCTATCATCCCAGGACAGCACTCACTTTACGGTCAAGTACGATGGCGGCGATGATACTGCAACGTGGACGACCGTCCTGGATATCCTTGAAGAGGCCTATCGAGAGATCGGCCAGAAGTTCAATTTTTTCCCTTCAAAACCGATTACCGTCGTCCTCTATACAAAAAATCAGTTTCAACTCTCAACTGGTAGTCCCAGTTGGGCTGATGGTCTATTCGATCCTGTTCTCGGACGAATTCAAATCCCGACACAGGGAGCCGCAACGAATCGAATCTGGTTGGCCAGAGTACTCCGGCACGAATTCGTCCATGCCTTGGTTCACGAGGAATTAGGAGCTTCAGGGGAGATGCCAACCTGGCTCAACGAAGGATTAGCGATGGAACTCGCCGGAGACCCGTGGCAGGAACTGAAGGGTATGATGCCGGAAAATCACATTCTGATGCCCTTGACGGCACTTGAGGGCAGCTGGAAGAACCTGTCGGCTGAAAAGGTCGATGTGGCCTATATGGAAGCCTCTACAGCCACGCATTATTTGATTGACCGATTCGGCATGCATAAGGTGCATGAAATGCTCGTTCATCTCAAAGCTCGCCAAACCTTCGCCGCGGCCATGCAAGACAAGCTCCTGTTGTCGTATGACCGATTCCAGCAACAATGGGCCGACAGTGTGGGCGCCTCATTGTCCCGGTCTTATCCTATTGAGCTGCTCGAACGAATCTTCCCACAGTAGCGTTCCTGTCGCGCGATCGTAAGTCCTCACAACCAGATCGAATACATGTCCTATGGCGGCGCTGACCTGCATTGCGTGCGGAGTGTGGAACAACACAGCACCGGATCTTGCACGCTTTCGAATGCCTGGGGCGAACTGGTCTTCCCAAACAAGGCTTCCGGTGACAGGATTCACTGCTCGCACGGAATACAGCGATTGGAGATGTTTCGGAGTGAAGTCAGAGACCTGTACCACAGAGTTGATGCTTGGAATGATTGTCGCGCCGGCTCTCGTCGTCCCCCCTTCACCAACCTTCAGCAAGTTCAATTGCCCTTCCCAGAGGAAGCGACCGTTTTCCGCGTCATACACTCTCAACATGAACGCAGACTTCCCCTTAGATCCGGTTCCCATCCCACCGGCAAAAATCCGTCCCCTGCTTCCATCATGTTTGGCGACACCCTCTTCCTTAACATTCACGTCGAATGAATCCTCCGACAAAACGTCCCCCGTGGCCGCATCATACGTACGAATGGTGATCACCGAGGAATCAGCTGCCTGAAACCCAAATCCGGCGGCCAAAATATTTGCATGATCGCTGAGCGATCGGGCCGTTGACAGAACACCTGCTTCGGTAATGAAAAAGGCCGAGGAAGAGGGATGATACGGGGCAGCGACGAAACCGGTCGAGGCGAGCAGCATTACTAACAACAGCCAGCTCTTCAGTGCCACTGAACCAGCGATCACTTTGCAACATGTGTGTTGAGCCACGTGTGCCTCCCTGTTGTGAGGCGGATTCTCACTCGATTGGCGGCATGCGGTAAATGACACAGCTGCCCTGGTCGTCCCCTCAAAAGACGGGCTCATGACAGTATCGGATTCTAAACGAAGACCGGAAATTGCAATCACTTCGGGCTGAGGGGCACGTCACCGAACCAGCGGTAGCGATTGCGAGCTATGAATCTGTAGAGGCGGTGAGCCACGGGCTTAAGGACAGGCATTCTAAGGAGGGCCATTAACAGACTTCCGCCCCGGATTCCAAGGAGCAAGGGAAGAATAGCATCCAATCCTTGATGAACATTGCCGTCGATACCGATGAGATAGGCCACATCCGGTCGACCGGGACGATAGTCAGGACCAAGGACCTGTTCAGCTTCCGCGCTTTGATAGGGAATGAATCGGACAGAGGCCGATTTGTCTGACCGCGACAGTCGTTCGATGCGCTCCTTGCTCTTCACGCAGAATCGGCATTGTCCGTCGTAAATGACCGTGCAGCGATCGTGAGCGAAAGTGGGGTGATCCACGGTTATAGTATCCGCATAGTTTTCATTGAAATCAGCCTATCACCATACGATATGTGTCACAAGGCCGCTTGTCGCAGCGTGAGCCGGCGGCTATAGTATCGCTATGAAAGCAACGCGTCCTGTCATCTCCCTTCTCATCGCATTGATCGCAGTGGAAGCGATTCTCGTCATGCTCGGATCGAGCACGTCGCTCTCAAGCATCCAGCATGGCGTATTATTGGGATTTCTTTTCGCGTTTCCGGCACTATTGGTGGGAGGGCTTGTTCTGATCCGACAGCAATGGATGATCATGGCAACGGTCATGTACAGCACGGTCGCCTTAGCACTGGACCTGGCCACCATCGTCCAAGAGGCCAGCCAGATTATTCCCAGCTTCCTGATCCTGGTGCTGACACTGACGAGCAGCTTACTGAACTTCCTGATCATGATTTTCGGTGGCCGGTGTGTTTTCAGCGTCAGGCCGGACGTGCGGCCACCAAGAGGTCCACATTCCGATCTTCACTTCACTGCTTCATCCTAGTGGCTCATCAATGAAGTCTGGCTGGAAGTAGGATAGTCGCTTCCGTTATCTAAGAAGTCCCAGCATTTCTTTCGTCACTTCAAAGGGCACCCCACGATCACAATAATCGACTTGAGGTTTAAATGACGCGCCAGGAAAGCCATCTCGTAAGTTCCCGGCTCGTCATGACCGACATGACGCGCACTGCGTGCGGTTTCGGACAGCTGTGACCACTCGTTCATTGATTTTCATCAGCTCGACGTGCGATCGTTGCAAGAATCCGTTCAATCGGAGCTAATTATCCGTGGTAAGGCGATACACTGCTTACGCATCACGGAGTGTTTCGAGATTTGTAAAGGGAGAAAAGCGGCAACTGACCGGGGAGACCGTCTCGATTATGCCCCATTTTTGAAAAGATTTTGGCACCACTGCACAACTGCCATCACATCGTCAAACCGCTGGAAATCAAACGCTTTGATAAAAGTAATGGCGACATAGTCATCGTTCATATCCGTCTGCTCAGAAAAACCCGCCTTGATGAACATGGGACGCATTTTGGATACCGCAGGACCCAGAAAATACTTGGCCTGTTTCGCCACCTCGTCGGTTCCCAAGTCCTCCGTCGTCCCGTCGCACATCAAACTCTTCACATCATCCATTGTGACGCCGTGCTGACAGAGGAGTCGCCCATCCGGCCTAACCTCCAGCAGCCACCCGTCATCTTCCAGATCGAGAGCCAGAGCCCCACCGGGTACCAGTTCATAGAATTGAGGATTGCTTGCAAGGAGTCGTGATCGAATATCATCCCATGAGGGGAGGGCAGTAGTATTCATACATGTGACCCTCGAGGATGGCGAGCCGCCTCTTCAGCAGCTAGGCGGGCGCGAAGAAGTTCGAGTCGCATGGTATTCTCGGCGAGTTTGGGTAGTTCGTATTTACGGTCCATGCGCACGACATGTTCCAACAAATCGATCGCCATCTGCAACTGACCGAGGTCTTCGTAACATTGAGCCAGGACATAACGGGCTCCGCCGCTACGCAATTCATCGCGGTTTCGCTCTGCGATGGATTGGCTGGTATGGCAGCAGGCGATGGCATCCCAATATCGCTTTTGGACGGCGAAAGTCCGTCCCATCATTCTCCAGGCATCGGCGACTCCACCTTGGTTGTTGAGGCGCCGCATGAGCACCAGGGACTGTTCATAGTAGCGCAGGGCTTCATCGAATTGGCCGGTCTCGCGTGCCACCAGACCAAGATCTGAAAACAGCACTGCCTTCCCCACTTCATCATGCACACGGGACATGATGTCGAGTGCCTCAAGATAATAGGCTCTGGCTCGGTCCCATTCTCCGGCATCGGCGCGTAGATTTCCTAAATTAGCCAGCGTCGTACCGATACCCTTCTCATCTCCCAGGACCTTTTGTAGTTCCAGTACTTCCTGATAATAATTCTGCGCCGACTCTCGACGGCCGCTCACGGCACAAATGTTGCCGAGATTGCCCAACGTCGCACTCAAGGCCCGCTGATCCCCCGTCAATCGATCGCACTCCAAAGCTTTTGCGTAGCAGGCATAGGCATCCGTATAATGCCCACGCGCAAAATGCTCGTTGCCTTGCCGGTTGAGTTCTTCTGAAAGTCCGTTTCGAAGCGCCATCGTTCTCTACGCCTGCAATGCGTGCTCCACCGCCTGTTTCGCTCCAACCAGGATGCTAGCCCCATCCCCGACAAGAATCGAGTCGAAGCTGTACTTCAGCAATCGCCGGAGCCCTTCTTTCGCCTTTGCCACATCACTGTACTTGTCAGGCGCCAAAAGGTTCAATGCTCCCTCCGGCTTTCCGATAAGCGCATCGCCGACTATGAGCACCCCTTTACCCTGCTGAATATAGAGGGCAGATTCACCAGGGGATTTCTGGTCTTTAAGGTGAATGACCCAAATTCCTCCTGGCAACAGTTCGCCGTCACTGAACGTCTTTGTCGGCTTCAGGTTCATCTCAGGGGCATCAACTTCCGGCACCTGCAGATGGCAGTTAAACTCAGTCTGGTACGATGCCGCCTCACGAGCATGGTCTCGATTTGTGACGATAATGTAATCAAGGCCGCCTTGACGCCGGATGAATATGCCGGCTTCGGGGGTCATAGGAGGAGGATCTATGACGATCTTGTGCTCTCCGATGCTGAGAAACAATCCGTTAAAACAGATTTGTTTTTCTTCGGAGAACCAAGACCATTGCCAGATACCGGGAAGGAGCTGTTTCACTGTCGTCCCCTCAGACTGCCAGAATTAGAGAGCTGCAATCGCGTCCTGCACGGTTTTCGTCAACTTCGCACGGATACCGGCTTCGCTTGGAAGATCTACAATGTCGTCTTCCGATACGGTAATGAACTTTCGATTCTGGCCTTTCGTCAGGGAAATGAGAAACATGTTGTTCGCCGGTTTTGTCGGAATTACGACCTCGACGGCTTGATCAACTCCGTGGATCACTTCGAGGAACTCCTGCTTTCCCTCTTCCCATTCATCCATAAACCCTCGTTTTCTCTACATGGCTCCTGCACCAGGAGAAGGTGCGGAGGCTAATAATTTTTCCACTTCTTGCACAATCACCTCGGCGCCTGCCAATTCCATATTGCCCACGCGTTGCCATCTGATGACCCCTTGCTGATCGATCACATAGACATTCGGAATGAATTTACCCCCGCCATACACTTTATCGGTGCTCTTACTCGGGTCGAGCAAGTAGGGATATGTCACTTGAACAGGAAATGCGCTCAAAAACTCTCTCACGTCTCGCTTGGAATTCCCGGATGAATTGATGCCTACAACGGCAACATTCTTCCCGGCCATGGCCTCATGAACCTTTTGCAAATTGGTCCCCTGCATCATACAAGGATCACAGATATGGAACAGCCCCAACACCACCACTTTCCCCTTTAGATGCTCGAGGGACACGGCATCGCCGGTGAGCGAAGTAAGAGCGAATGTCGGCGCATTCTCTCCCACCTTGAAGAATCCGGCGGCCCAAACAAGTTGGGTCGCCCACAAGGGCAAAAATATGATCGCAGCAACTATCAATACGCGCTTCATCAGAGCCTCCTTTCTGGAACCGGGCCATCGAGCCAAGAGAAAGCTTTCTTTCAGAATCAGCCGTCCATAGCTGTTACTGAAGATGTGGGCATCCTAGCATGCGAAATTTTTCCGGAGCAACCACTTAGGAATCGAGAAACATTGGATGTTGACAAGGTGGGATTTCCGTAGTGAACCTAGCACTCAACCGGCGTTCTGGAGCCACCGAACGAAGGCTTGGCGCATGCGTATGAAGGCCGCACAGATCTCCACAACCCAATGGAATGGCTTGAGGCAAAAGGATAGTCTTTGAAGTTTCTGTTGAAACCGGAACCACGGCAAAGGCAAATCGATCACCTTCGCCTCAGCCAGACAGAGCGCCATACCAAGCTTCCATCGTTCCCACGAGGAGTCTTTCATAGTAAGATACAGGGCTTCCGCGCATTGTTGATCGATGCCCTGACGGGCATTTTTCAGTAACTGTTTCGGCATATGCTGTACAAGCCCATGAATATCAGCATCAACCTCAATTTCCTTAAGAACAGCGCTCGGCAGCACCATGTCGAACAACCTATTCCCCAGAGCTAGCCCCAGCAGGACCATTCGCCGACACTTCCACTCTTTCGCCTGGAACATCAGCCGACTCCAATCCAATGCCGGCCGTCGGCGCACTAGTTCGGCCACATCGCAAATCAATTTGAGCTGCTGCCAGGCCTGTTTCGATCCATCCACACACAGAAGGATCAGCATGTCTTCCGGACAGAGCCCCATCACTATTTTGGTCGGCAGATAGACAGGCTTCAACCTATTCCAAAACACGCTTCGATCAAGTCGAAACCAGAAGTGTGGTCTGGCCATGACCCACTGAAGATCTACCACCACAACGCCGCTCTTCTTATGAGAAAAATGATAGCATTCATCAGACTCAGGTCCATCTCTCACATTCCGGCTGGTAGGTTGGTACCCCAGTGACCATAGTATTTGCCTAGCGTGAGGAATCGAAGGTTCGTCGACAATCAATTCTAGATCCGCACACTCGCGCAGGGTAAGGTCACCATAGGCGATTTGAGCCAAGGTCACGCCTTTGAAGGGAATGGCATGGATTCCTTTCGCCCCAAATGCATCGAGCACCGCCACAAGTTCTTTTGCGAGGCAGGTATTCAACAGCGCATTTGCCTGATTATGGCGGCGAAACTCAGCATGAATGGCTGAGGGCAAGGCTGCAGGACAAAGCGCTGCTAAATTTCGATACACCAAAGACGCCACTCCATGAGCCTTTGACAGTGTCCATACCAACTCCCAATCAACGGCACCATTCACCAAATCTTCGATTTCCACTCGGACGAACTCGTTGATCGTCGTTCGTGCACAAAGTACGAGTAGACGTCCCTCTGTGCACATCCTGGATATTCGAGGCGATGATGCCGCCCACCTCTGCAGGTGACCCGATCGCACCCATCGAGAAGCCATAGAGGATAACTTTTGTCCCATATCAGTTTTTACGCTTCGCCTGCCGATTCTCCAGGCGGGGTCAGCAGCCAGGAAATCCCGCAAAGCCGCGGAACCTCAAGATCGAGAAGCCTTGCCCATTGTCTCGAACGCTGTCGCACGAAGAGTGTAGAGTCTGCATAGTTTCAGGAGTTCGATAACGCGAAATCCGTCAAGTTCGCCTGCATATCGGGCGACCTTCCCCCTGGCCGCACGAGGGAAGGTTTGGCCTGATCCCGATGTACCGTGTATGACCACCATTCCTTCATCATGTATATTGGCATCAGCAATCTCTCCTCTAAGTAGGCATCGCAAAGTGAGGTGTTCTGCCGATCATTGCCGAGCATGGCACCGGATCCGCTGCACAACGGTTTTGCACCGCTGGCAATGTGGTGGAAATCTGCGCATCCTGCCCAGCCACAGCGAACTGCATCGGCACAGGCTGGCCTCTGTACGCCCTACACTCGAACTGATGGAGGAGCGTGTCGATCGATGCCGTCAAAGAAAATTGGTTCGTGAGATATTCTATTTCAACGCTATGGACAGGAGCTGAAAGGCGATGTGCCGCAAACGTCGTCGACATTGCAAAGTACCTTTCAGAATCCTGCTTGCGGTGTCCCTACTCGCTGTCTCACATAACCTCGCGCCGGGGTTCAATCCACACATATATATTGTGGCAGGCATGAATATCTCCCTTATCCGATAAAATGGGAATATCACTCTCTCCTGCTTTTAAAATCACAACTTCATTTCGGTCGTAATGAGGTGCGAAGGTATCTTTATCGAATCGTTTCCTCTATTCCCAATATGATTGGCTCCCACCTCCTTTTGGGGAAGTCGAGCGGTTCATTCCGACTAAAAGAACATTCCAATGAATGAGCGATGCCATTGCACCTCCGGCTTCATGCGCCAGGATTTCATGGGGAGTGCCACTGTTCTCGAAAAGAACAAGGACCGGCAGCAGAAGACATCGGAATCTGTCATGCAGAATCAGACGGCTGAGTGTGGAGCCTTGTAGAAAATGGTGGGTATGTGACGGTGGTGGTAGTGGTGGTAAATGATTCCCAGTATTGAGAAGGTTCGAAAACCCCGCCCACCAGCATTACCCAGGTATAGTCTGAAAGATGCTGGTGAGGTTTTTATCACGCCGCCATTTAAACTGAACCGGCATGCCGGCCCGGCGACAAAAGCCCATAGAGTGCCGGAGCAAGCGATAAGCGGCCCCGCTTGGGATCATATCGAGAGCGCGAGCCAATAATCTACATAGTTCACTACAATTTTCCATGGGTCTCAGATTGCGACGCGGTGCATGGGATGACAAGTCCATCTCCTCAGCAAATTCCGAAAGACCGGCCACTCCTACCAGCGCAACCCTCATCGCCAACCATTACACGATATTTCAGACCGATGACATTCCGGTGTCCATTCAAGAGATCGGAGAAGTCCAGATGACCAGCCTTCCTCCATCGAATGGTGCGGCACAGCCGTTTAGTGGGAAGATTCGAACAGTCCGAGTTGGAGTTCTTCTGCGCGCGTGAAGGAGATAGGATACCGTTCGGTGAAGCAGGCATTGCAATACTGTTCAGGAGTGCCTGGCGCAGCTTTGACCATCCCATCGAGGCTCAAATAGGCCAGGCTATCGGCGGTAATGTACTTGCGGATTTCTTCGGTAGTATGACTTGAGGCGATCAATTCTTTTTTTGTCGGCGTATCGATACCGTAAAAGCAAGGTGACACAATGGGGGGTGAACTGATCCGCATGTGGACTTCTTTGGCCCCGGAATGGCGCAGCATTTTCACGATTTTTCGACTCGTTGTCCCACGAACGAGCGAATCGTCTACTACGATGACCCGCTTACCCTGAAGAACTTCAGGGACGGCATTCAGCTTCACCTTTACGCCGAAGTGGCGAATAGATTGCTCCGGCTCGATAAAGGTACGCCCGACGTAGTGATTCCGAATGAGCCCTGTCTCGAAAGGAATTCCCGATCCTTCGGAATAGCCGAGCGCTGCCGGCACTCCGGAATCCGGCACCGGAATCACGATGTCCGCCTGCACCTTGGATTCTTTGGCCAATTGTCGGCCGAAGGCTTTGCGGATGGAATAGACGGCGCTGCCACTGAATATGCGGCTATCGGGACGAGAGAAATAGACATATTCGAACACACACATGGCCGGCTTCGTGTCTGCGAATGGTTTATAACTCGTGACGCCCTTGTGATCCAACACGACCAATTCCCCAGGCTCAATTTCTCTCACATACTCAGCATCCAGCAGGTCGAACGCACAACTTTCAGAAGCCACTATCCATGCATCGCGAAGACGCCCCAAGCAGAGCGGACGGAATCCATGTGGATCGCGAGCCGCGATAATGCCCTGATCGGTCATGAATACGATGGAAAAGGCCCCGCGGACCTGCGTTAATGAATCGATCACACGGTCGAGCAACGTATCTGCCTTCGAATGTGCGATTAAGTGAATGACCACCTCCGTATCGGAGGTCGATTGAAAAATAGCGCCATAGGCTTCCAGCTCGCTGCGAAGCATGGAAGAGTTGATCAAGTTGCCATTGTGAGCCACCGCAAGATTACCGAAGGCAAAATTCACGTTCAACGGTTGCACATTTTTGAGACCTGCCCCGCCCGCGGTGGAATAGCGATTGTGACCGATGGCCATAGTCCCGGGGAGTCGCGCCAACGCCTGTTGCGAAAAAATATCAGCCACAAGTCCTTGACCTTTTTCGATGTAAAAATGCTCTCCGTCGTTCGAGACGATTCCAGACGCTTCCTGCCCGCGATGTTGGAGCGCGTAGAGGCCGAGATACGAGAGGTTGGCCGCTTCCTTGTGGCCATAGATGCCGAAAACGGCACACTCATCATGGAATTTGTCGGTGGAAAGAAGCGGTAATTCTTTCGTCATGACGTCTGTACCTGCCCCTCACCAAATGCTCGAGGAATGGCAAGCGCCCATTGATCATACAAGGCGGTCAATTCCATATCGACGCCGGAGTCGACAGCATGCTGATGGCCTTCCATCGTAATCACCAGGCGATCACCTCCGACTGTACCGATTCGCGCGGCAGGTACACCGGCATTTCCTGCAATACCTAGAACTCTTTCGGCCTGTTCGGGTCTCGCGGAGAGCAGAACTCGCGATTGGCTTTCCCCGAAAAGCAATGCATCTCGCCGAAGGCCACCGATCGATAATTGTACCACAGCACCCATTCGTTCATCTGATCCGGAGAAGCAACACTCCGACAAGGCGACGGCCAATCCGCCATCGGAACAGTCATGGGCTGATTGCACTAATCCCTCACGAATGAGTCGAATCGTACAGGCCTGCACCGCCTTCTCTGCCTCAAGATTCAGCAGTGGCGGCGATCCTTGCTCACGATGGTGCACCATTTTGAGATATTCCGATCCGCCAAGATCTTCACGCGTTTTTCCCAGGAGAATGACAACATCGCCTGTATGTTTGAACCACTGCGTGACGGTGCAGTCGGCCGGCTCGATCAATCCCACCATCCCGATCATCGGCGTGGGATAAATCGACAGATCGTTCGTCTCATTGTAAAAACTCACGTTGCCGCTCACGATAGGCACGTTCAACGCCTCGCAGGCATCTTTCAGTCCTTCAATGGCAAGTATGAACTGCCACATGACTTCTGGACGCTGCGGATTCCCGAAGTTCAGACAATCGGTGACCCCGATCGGCGTCGCTCCTGAACAGGCAAGGTTTCGCGCACATTCAGCAATGGCCATCTTGGCGCCCTCATAAGGGTTGAGTAGGCAATAGCGCCCGTTACAGTCGATGGACAGCGCCAAGGCCTTGTTCGTTCCTTTGATTCGCAACACGGCCGCATCCGATCCAGGCCTCACCAGCGTATTGGTGCGCACCATGTGATCATACTGTTCATAAACCCAGCGCTTGCTGGCGATGGTCGGTGAACCCAAGAGCGTGAGCAATGCCGCATTTGCATCCTTCACATCCGGCAACGCATCAAAATTCAACGCCTGCAACAAATCCTGATAGGCAGGCGGTGCGCTAGGCCTGTCGTATCGAGGACCTTCGTCCGCAAGCGCCTTGGCCGGTACAGCCGCGACCACTTGGCCGTTCTCCTTGAGAACAACCTTGCCGGTATCGGTCACTCGCCCGATAACCGCCACATCCAGGTCCCATTTCCTACAAATCTCGATGGCCTTGTCTTCCCTGCCGGCCTTGACCACCATCAACATGCGCTCCTGCGATTCAGAAAGCATGATTTCATACGGAGTCATGCCGGGCTCGCGGCGCGGCACATGGGCCAATTCCAATTCCACCCCCGTCCCTTCGCGCGATGCCATCTCGCAGGCCGAACTCGTTAAGCCTGCGGCGCCCATGTCTTGAATGCCCACCAGCAGGTCCCCGGACATCAGTTCCAGGCAGGCTTCCAGCAGAAGTTTCTCCGTGAATGGATCGCCGACCTGCACCGTGGGCCGCTTCTGTGCTGCTGCTTCGTCGAATGAATCCGAGGCCATTGTTGCGCCGTGAATTCCATCACGACCGGTCTTCGAGCCGAAATAGATCACCGGATTGCCGATACCAGCCGCCTTGCCGAGAAAAATCTTATCCTGTCGCGCAATGCCCAGGCAGAACACATTGACCAACGGATTCAGCGCATAGATATCGTTGAAGGCGATCTCGCCTCCCACGGTCGGCACACCCATACAATTTCCATATCCCGCGATGCCGGACACGACGCCTTTGAGCAAATGCCGGGTGTTCGAATTATCTAATTCCCCGAAGCGCAATGAATTCAACAACGCAATCGGCCGCGCGCCCATCGTAAAGATATCGCGCAGGATCCCTCCGACTCCCGTCGCCGCGCCTTGGTAGGGCTCGATGAACGACGGATGATTATGCGATTCCATTTTGAAGACGGCGCATAGGCCATCACCGATATCCACTACGCCGGCATTCTCGCCTGGCCCCTGAATCACACAAGGCCCCGTGGTCGGGAGCTTCTTCAGATGGATGCGGGAACTCTTATAGGAACAGTGCTCGCTCCACATGGCGGAGAACATCCCGAGTTCCGTCCAATTCGGCTCCCTCCCCAGAATCTTCAGAATGTTGTTGTACTCCTCCTCGCTCAGCTTATGCTGTTCGAGAACGGCTTGAGTAATGGGCGGTGATTTCATGAACGATGGATCCCTTATTGTACGTGGTGACCGATCAGCGCGGGGCAGAGCTGCTTCGTGTGAATATTGAAGGTTCTTACAGAGCTGTTACAAAATTCAGGCTGGTACCATCTTGAGCTGTAATTTTGATGTCTTTAATGAGTCCAACATTGACAGGAAGATCAGCCGGCCGTCTTCGTTGCCCAACACCAATTCGGCACCGCGCTCAGGATGCGGCATCATGCCCAGCACATTGCCCTCGGCGTTGATAATCCCGGCAATGTTGTCCAGTGATCCGTTCGGATTGGCCTCCGGCGTCACCTTTCCGTCGGCCGTACAGTAGCGAAAAATCACCTGGGCATTGGCTTTGATGCCGGCCAGCGTGATGGGATCGGTATAGTAGTTGCCGTCGGCATGCGCGATGGGGATTTTCATCACCTGGCCGGACTCACAACGATTCGTGAAACGGGTCGCGGCATTCTCCACCTTCACATAGAGATCTTTACAAATGAAATTCAACGAGCTGTTCCGCAGCATCACACCAGGAAGCAGGCCGGCTTCCAAGAGAATCTGAAAACCGTTGCAGATGCCGATCACCAGGCCACCCTTTCTCGCAAACTCCTTCACCGCGTTCATCACGGGGGAGAAGCGTGCGATGGCGCCGGTTCGCAGATAGTCTCCATAAGAGAATCCACCGGGCAAGACGATCGCATCAAGCCCTGTCGGCAAGATCTCCTTGTGCCAGATCATTTCGACATCCTGGTTCAGTACATCCTTGAAGATATACTGGCAGTCATGATCACAATTGCTGCCGGGAAATACCACCACGCCGATTTTCATTCACTCACCCCCACTTTGTTGCAGCGAGATGGCAGGCTTTGGTTTTCATTGGGCGCGTCCAACGAGGGCCTTCTGAGGCCGCGCGTTGCGCGAGCACAAACCAAATCCTACCGTCGAGCCCATCCTCACTGCAGCTCGTACCGATAATCCTCAATGACCGTATTCGCCAACAACTTCTCGCACATGGCCTTCACTTGCGACTCCGCTTTAGCCTTGTCCGTTTCATTGATGTCCACTTCCATATACTTGCCGACCCTTACATTCGCCGCATTCTTGAAGCCGAGCGAGTCCAGCGCATGCTCGATTGCCTTTCCTTGCGGATCGAGTATCCCCTGCTTCAGGGTCACATAAATCTTGGCCCTCACAGTTGCTTCCTCACTTCCTGCTGCGCCTTGGTGACACGGTTCACGTACTTGCGAATCCAGAAAATGATCCAGACTGTCCCCAACCCTCCAAGCGACATGAGGACAAAGACCCAGCGCCAGGGGGACTCCTTGAGGTGATAGGCCATCAACGCCACGGTGGCAGCCCAGACCAAGATCGCCGCGACCAGGCCATAGTTCAAAAAAAGTTCCAAAAACCGGTTCATCCCTCTGCTCCTATCCGCAGACCCTCTTCAACACCTCTTGATAGGCCTCCTCGATCTTTCCCAAATCCTTCCGAAACCGGTCCTTATCCATCGATTCCTTGGTGGTCTGATCCCATAAGCGACAAGTATCCGGAGAAATTTCGTCGGCCAGGATCAGCTTGTTATGGAAAACGCCGAACTCCAGCTTGAAATCGACCAGCAGCATGTGGCGATCGTTGAAGAAGGGCAGCAGCACCGCATTGATTTTTTGGCCCAACTCCCGCATTTCCCGCAGCACGGCGCCGGTCGCCACACTCAGCAGGCGGAGGTGGTCGTCGTTCACCAATGGGTCTCCCAGTGCATCGTCTTTATAATAGAACTCGATAATCGCCGGCTCAATCTCCAAGCCTTCTTTCAAACCGAGCCGTTTCGCGAGACTGCCGGCGACGATGTTCCGAACCACAACTTCAACCGGCACAATCGTCACCTTTTTGGTGAGCATTTCCCGATCGCTTACCCGGTCTATAAAGTGTGTCGGAACCCCCTCTTGCTCCAATAGCCGGAACAGCCGCTCCGATATCTTGTTGTTGACCACTCCTTTGTCGACGATGGTTCCCCTCTTTTGCGCATTGAACGCGGTCGCATCATCTTTGAAGTACTGCAACACCTGGTCCGGCCGATCAGTTGTAAAAATCTTCTTGGCCTTGCCCTCATAGATTATCGTGCCATTGGGTTCGAGAGCCATGTCCCTCCCCTTCACTATCGCGCGAACAATTCGAGAATACTACCCAGCGGCCTGACGGTTCCCAGCAATGTGGGATGCCCGAATCGCCGATTGTGCCTGTATTCCTTCACCTGCTCGAGTGCCCGGATCAGGCTGTGGAACTCGTCCAGCTTTTCCGTCTCGAAATAGGTGATGAAGTCGAAATCGTCCAGGCCACTGGAGTGATACAGCTTTCGACGCACGGCATTTAGATAGGGAAGCGCCGCCTCTGTGTGCTCCTGCATGAGCAGGCCTCGGGTTTCCTGATCCAGGGCCCACCATTCGGCATCTTTCCTGATCGGAATCACGATCGCGTAAGATTTCGCGCCTGTCTCGCTCGGCGCCTGCAGATTGGCCTTCATCTCGTCGGGAAACCCCGGCACATAGGCCGCTTTTTTGGTGAGTCCGTGAAGATAGGTGGTCGCGATGAGATGCCGGCCGAACCGTGTCCCCAACAGGGAGGCGAGAAACTGTTGCGTGTCCGACAAGGCCGGCGCATGCAATCGAAACATGAAGTCGGCGTGATCGGAGAGTCCGCGAAGAAGATATGACTCGATGACGATCTTGCTGGAAAATTGCTCGATCAAGCCCTTGGCTTCCGACACCGCAATCACACGCGCCTCCCCCGTGAGGTCCCACCAATCGTGGTCCATCTGGAACGCGGCAAAGGTGCCATAGACACCGGGATCGGCCAGCAATCTCTCCCGATCCGTTGCGAGCGCCGGCCAAGCAGTCACCATCATCAATAGGCCCAGCATCAACCCTCTCCACACAGCCGACCAAAACTTCATGTTCGCTTCCTCCGCTGTCGAGTCGATGAGACCGCGCCGATCCCGAATACGCGGCGAAACACCTGATCGAGATGCCGCAAATAATACATGGGATCGAAACAGGCCATGATTTCGCTGGGTTTCAAATGCGTCGTAATAAAGGGGTCCCGACCGACGAGTTCCTGAAATTCTCCCCCGCCTTTCCATGCTTCCATGGCATTGCGCTGCACCGCCTCGTAGGATTCCTTGCGTTGTGCACCCTTCTCGATGAGTGCCAGCAGCAACCGCTGGGAAAACACCAGGCCACCGGTCAATTCCATGTTCGATTTCATGCGCTCGGGATACACGATTAGATTCTTCACGACGTCGGTCACGCGGGCCAGCATGTAATCGACCAGGATCGTACTATCGGGCATGATCACCCGCTCCACCGAAGAGTGGCTGATATCGCGCTCATGCCACAGGGCCACGTTTTCCATCGCCGCGAGACTGTTGCCTCGCACCAGGCGAGCCAGGCCGCAAAGATTTTCCGACGCGATCGGATTGCGTTTATGCGGCATGGCCGATGAGCCCTTCTGCCCCTCGGAGAAATATTCCTCAGCCTCCAACACCTCCGTTCGCTGCAAGTGGCGAATTTCTGTCGCGAATTTTTCGATGCTCGCCGCAAGCAGCGCCAGCGCCGAGGCATAGGCGGCATGCCGGTCGCGTTGTACGATTTGATTGGAGACCGGATCGGAGGCAAGTCCGAGTTTGGCACAGACATACTCTTCGATTTCCGGACCTTGATGCGCGAAAGTCCCCATCGCGCCCGACAGTTTCCCTACGGCAATGTCTTTTCGAGCCGCTTGAAGTCTTGTCCGGTGCCGGCAGGCTTCTTCGTACCAGATCGCCAGCTTGAAGCCGAATGAAACCGGCTCGCCGTGAATGCCGTGCGACCGTCCCACCATCACGGTTCGGCGATGCTCAAATGCCCGTTTTTTCAGCACGGCGATCAACTCGTCGAGACCCTCGAGAATGACGTCGAGCGCTTCGGTCATCTGCACGGCCAGCGATGTGTCCACGATGTCCGAGGAAGTCAGCCCCATGTGCAGGAACCGATGTTCCGGCCCCACGTGGTCCATGAGCGATTCGAGAAAAGCGATCACATCGTGCTTCGTGACCTTTTCAATCTCCGCGATACGCGCCACATCGATCTTGGCTTTCTTGCGGATCCGGGCGCTGGTTCCGCGCGGAATCTGCCCCTCGCGTTCAAAGGCCGCGCAAGCTTGCAGCTCAACTTCCAACCAGATTTCGTACTTATGCTGCAAATCCCAGATGGCGCTCATTCTAGGACGGGTGTATCGGTCAATCATGGTGTTTTGTCATGCGGTTTCGGAATCTGTTGATCTGTCGATCTGATGACCGTCAGAAATTTCCACAAAATCAACAGATCAACAGATGTTTCTGTCTCACCCTTCACCCTTCACGCTGGAGTCATTGCCCACAACCGGCAATTCGGGAAAGGCCCGCTTGCGCTCCAACCGGGCATCCGAACTGAGCACCTTGTCGAGAATTCCGTTCACGAACTTTGAGGCTTCTTCATCGCCGAAACTCTTGGCCAACTCGATGGCCTCATTCAATGTCACCTTGGCAGGCACTTCGTGCATATGCAGCAATTCAAAGCAGCCCATACGCAGAATATTCCGGTCGATGATGGGCATGCGGCTGATTTTCCAATTGGTCGCATAGGCGCCGATCAACGCATCCAGTTCCTTCTTGCCGGTCATGACGCCGGCGACCAGTCGCTCGGCGAATGCCCGTAACTCCTCAGCCAGGGGATACTGAAGCCAAAAATCCTCCAGCCAAGCCCCGGCCTGCCCATGCACATCATATTGAAAGAGAATCTGTACCGCCCGTTCACGGGCTTGATGCCGGGAAGCCATAATGCTACGCCGGTCCGCGCTTCCGCCTCGCGGAGACCCGACCGGTCAGCCGTGGAACTGCGCCCGACGGCGGCGGAATTTCCCCGTTCCGTTCCTTGCCCAGAATTCGCATCACGTTGGCCATTTCAATTGCCGTTACTGCAGCGTCGGCGCCACGATTCAACTTCGCCGGGTCGGCGCGCTCGATCGCCTGCGCCACCGTGTTGGTGGTCAAGACACCGAACACCACCGGCACAGCCGATTCCATGGAGGCTTGCAGAATTCCCTCGCTGACGACGCGACTGATGTATTCAAAATGTGGCGTATCGCCGCGAATGACGGCCCCGAGGCAAATGACCGCGTGGAATCGACCCGATCGGGCAAGCTGCCGGGCTACCAGAGGGATTTCGAACGCGCCCGGCACCCGGACCACTTCAACCGCCTCATCGGTAGCTCCAGCCTCGGTCAAGGCCTTTACGCATTCCGCCAGAAGCCGGCTGGTCACAGATTTATTGAATGTGCTGGCGACGATACCGAAGGTGAGACCCGTCGCGTCATGAGATCCTTTGCGCAGCTTCATCGGATTGTGTGACGGTTCAGCTGTCTCATGGTGGTGTGCCTGCGGCAAGACCGACAATCATACCTGTTATCGACATCAAATGGCTATACGTTTTAGATGGTCCGTGCGCACAACTCACCGTAGGAGCGTTTCGCTGCCGTGAAATAAAACACAGGCTAGACTTTTTTCAGCAGGTGCCCGAGCTTGGCTTTTTTCGTACGAAGATACTTTTCGTTGTCGGCGCGCGGCGCAATTTCGATAGGGACCCGTTCGACAACCTTCAGGCCGTAGCCTTCGATGCCGACAATCTTACGCGGATTATTGGTAATCAACCGGATTCGATGCAGTCCGAGCTGCACCAGAATCTGCGCGCCGATCCCATAATCGCGCAAATCGGCCTTGAAGCCGAGCTGGAGATTCGCTTCCACGGTGTCACTGCCCTGGTCTTGCAAACCATAGGCTCTGATTTTATTCAGCAGGCCGATCCCCCGACCCTCCTGATTGAGATAGAGCAGGACGCCGCGGCCATCTTTCTGAATAATCTCCATCGCGCGATGCAGCTGCTCGCGGCAATCACAACGCAGTGAACCCAGCACATCCGCCGTCAAACATCCGGAATGGACCCGGACGAGCGTCGGGCTTTCATCCACCCGCCCCTTCACCAGGGCAATATGCGTCGCGCCATCGATTTCACTTTCGAATGCGATCGCTTCGAAGTCGCCGAACGAGGTAGGCAGTAAGGCGCTGGCGGCCCGCCGCACGAACGTTTCACGATGCATGCGGTACTCAATCAGCGATTTGATCGTCACGATTTTCAATTTGTGCCGCTTGGCAAACTTGGTCAACTCGGGCACGCGAGCCATCGTGCCGTCCTCGTTCATGATTTCGCAAATGACTCCAGCGGGATACAGCCCGGCCAGGCGGGCAAGATCTACGGACCCTTCCGTTTGCCCGGCGCGGCGGAGTACGCCGCCGACTTGCGATTTGAGGGGAAAAATGTGGCCGGGGCGCGCCAGATCGACCGGCTTGGAGCGGGGATCGATCGCGACGTGAATGGTTGTGGCGCGATCGGCGGCGGAAATGCCGGTCGTGATTCCTTTACGGGCATCGATGGAGACGGTGAACGCGGTCCCGAACGTCGCCGTGTTCTCCACCGCTTGCGGCGGCAGTTGCAACTCTTCCACACGTTCCGGCGTCAGTGCCAGACAGATCAAACCGCGGGCATGTCTGGCCATGAAGTTGATGGCGTGCGGGGTGACCTTGTCGGCCGCCATGACGAGGTCGCCTTCATTTTCACGGTCCTCATCGTCGACGAGGATGATGAACTTCCCCTTCTTAATGTCCTTGATCGCCTCTTCGATGGAATTAAACGGTGTCGTCATGTATCTCCGGTGCCTGCGCTCAGCAGTTAACTCTCGTCTGCTTTCGTGGCCCAGCTAACTCTTTCCACGCCATACCTGTCAACGGGAAAAACCGTCGGCATTTCCGGTCTGTGCCACCGTCCGCGGGCGCCAACGCAGGGCCGGGCTCACCGTCATAGCTGCCGCTGTACTCACCAAGGCCAAGCCCATGAACCCGGACATGAAAGTTCCCGTACTCTCCCGCAATAGTCCAAACCAAATTGGAACGAGAAATCCGCCGATTCCGCCCGCGGCCCCTACCAGACCCGACGCAAGACCGATATCCTTGGGAAACCACTCTGAGACGATCTGAAAAATCACGCCGTTTCCGAAACCCATCACCGTAATCGTCAGCACGATCAACCCGACAGCCCAGATCAGCACCGGAAGCGACCCCGCAAGGGCACTCATCAGGGCCAGCAGGATAAAGACGCCTGCCAACACCCGCAGTCCGCCCCATCGATCCGCCACATATCCTCCGAGAGGACGAATGAGACTTCCCATCAATCCGCAGAGGGCCGCAATGGAACCGCCGGCGACCGGATCACTGCCGTACTGTTCATGCAGCAGTACGGGAAGAAAACTCGTCAGCCCGACAAATCCGCCGAAGGTAATGCCATAAATCAGACAGAGCCAATAAACCGACGGCACACGGACCATCTTCCAGGCTGCCTGCCACCAGGTTCCACCTGCCGCAGATCGAGCGAGCGGTTCTTCCCGCACTATCTTGGCGAAGAAGCCGAGGGACAGCAGAACGGGAATAACCATGACCCCGCAGGCGCTGTGCCATCCGATGACGGAGGCCCAACGCGGCGCCAGCAAGAGGACCAACACCGTTCCGATGTTGCCCGACGCAACCAGCCCCAACACCAAGCCTTGATGGGCCATAGGATAGGCCCGGCTGGCGACAGGCATAGCTACCGCGAAGCTCGCCCCACCGGCCCCGAGCAAGAGACCGATGCCGAGCAGCTCGCCGTAGCTGGTTCCACCGAACGCAGCCCACAGGACCGCGACCAGTTGAAGCCCTAGCACCAGCAGGCCGGTCTGCTTCGCACCATACCAATCGCAGGCCCAGCCCGCCGCAATTCGCAGCAGCGCGCCGCCGAGCAGGGGCAGCGCAACGAGAACGCTCAATTGAGTCGCCGAGAGCCGAAGATCCTGTCCGATGCCCACGGCCAGCGCGCCGAACAACAGCCAGACCATAAAACTCACGGTGAGATGCAGCCAGGCGCCGGCCAGCGTCGGCCAATGTCCTGTGCGAAGAGCGGAACTCACGCTATTCCCACTCATCGATCACCTTATTCGCGTCACTTTTATTCCCATGGATTTTGACAGGTTCACCGCGCACTATACGAGGCGAGATTTCTGGGATGCAAGGGCGAGGGACCGAGGCAGGCTGTTATGTTGCCCGGCCTCCGACATCTGGTATAGTCACGGCTTGCAGGGAACGATTACGACTTCCATGGCACAACGCAAACAGACGCACGATTCCGACGAAAAACTGGCCGAAGACGTCGTTGAGCCCGACTCGCTGGAGCCGACGGACGAAGAGGTCACGGAGGAACATGACTCCACCGGGCGGCATGAGGCCAAAGAATCGGCCGAAGCTCCCCTCTCCACCTCCCTGGTTCCTGTCACGACCCTTCAGCAATACCTGACGGAAATGCGGCGCTATCCCTATCTCACCAAGGAAGAAGAGCTTCGTCTTTTCGAGGAATACCAGCAGCGCGGCAGTCGGGATGCGGCCATGAAGCTCATCCTCGCCAATCTGCGTGTGTCCGTATCCATCGCGTCCGAATATCTCCATACAGGCGCCGATCATATGGATCTGATCCAGGAAGGAAACGTCGGACTGCTGCAGGCCATTAAGAAGTTCGACCCGACGAAAAATGTCCGGTTCTACGCCTATGCGGCCTGGTGGGCGAGGGCCTACATACTTCGGTATTTGTTGAACACCTATCGCCTGATCAAGGTCGGCACCACCCAGGACCAGCGCAAACTCTTTTACAATTTGAAGAAGGAAAAAGCCAAACTCGAACGAGAAGGTTTCGCGCCGGACAGCAAACTTTTGGCGGACCGTCTGAACGTCCGCGAGCGTGACGTTATCGAAATGGACCAGCGGCTGGGCAGCTGGGAACTATCGCTCGATCAACCGATCGGCCAGGAACATGACGGAACCTTGATGGATGTTCTCGCCGCTCATGACCAGCCGGCGGACGAGCAACTGGCCGATACGCAACTCAAAGTCCTCTTTCGACGGAAGCTGGGCGAATTCATTACGACCCTCGACGAACGGGAAGAAGACATTCTGCGCAACCGCATTCTGTCCGAAACCCCGCTGACGCTTGAAGACATGGGCTCCAAATATGGCATCACCAAGGAACGCACGAGGCAGTTGGAGGCGCGGATCATCAAGCGACTCCGCGACTACATCAAAAAAGACGTCAAGGACTTCGACCGTCTCCGGATGTAGGGCCGGCCGCTTTCTTTGGGCCATTCTCGCCATCTGCCTTTTGACAGGGGCCATCGACAAGGCGATCCCAGCCGAATCGCGTCAGTCCTCACCCATCGCCGAAGAAAATGCGCGTCCCGGCCATGTCGATTGGGTCCTCACCGATCCGGCGGACCATCAGGTCGAAGGTTATGCCTCGGCCACCAGCATCCAGCGGGGCGAAACGCTTCGCCTCTACGTCCATACGATAGACCCGAGCGTGACGCTGGCCGTCTATCGCATGGGATGGTACGGTGGCGCTGGTGCACGCTTGGTGCAAACTGTCATCACTCTGCCTGGCATGCAGCAACCCATGCCAACCGCGGACCGGGTGACTGGACTCATCGAATGTAACTGGCAGGTGTCGCACCACTTGACTACACTGACGGACGATCCCCATGAATGGCTGAGCGGTGTGTATCTGGCCAAGCTGACGGGCACGGTCAGCGGGAAGCAAAGTTACATCATCTTCGTGGTCAGGGAAGACGATCGGCCCTCCGATTTCCTGTTTCAGTCGAGCGTCACCACGTTTCAGGCCTACAACAGCTGGGGCGGCAAATCCACCTATCCCTCGAACAGCGTAAACGAGCAATGGGCTCGGAAGGTGTCATTCAATCGCCCCTATGCCAGGAGTCAGCATCCTCTCGGCGCCGGCGGCACGGGGGCGGGTGAGTTTCTGACAGCCCTATCGATCCATCCCACCCGCGCACTCTCAACGGCGGGCTGGGAATACAATATGCTGCGTTGGCTTGAGCGCAACGGGTACGACGTCACCTACAGCACAGACATCGACACGCACAGCCATCCGGACTTTTGGAAAGGGCACAAGACCTGGCTCTCGGTCGGCCACGACGAATACTGGTCTCAGGACATGCGACAGCACGTAGAAGAGGCTCGCGACCATGGGATAGGGCTGGGGTTTTTCTCAGCCAATACCTGTTACTGGCAAATCCGCCTCGAACCCAGCCACCTCACCGGCGAACCGAATCGGACCATGGTTGCATACAAGGAAGCGGCCATGGCGGAAGATCCCTATTCGGTAGATAAAGATCCGTCGAACGATCATCTGATCACCGTCCAATGGCGGGACCCGCCGGTGAATCGACCGGAATACCAGATGATCGGGGTTATGTACGAGACCGTGCCCGTGGATGGAGATGTGATCATCACCCTACCGTCCCATCCTCTCTTTGCCGGTGTAGGATTACCCTCTGATCATCGCCTTCCCGGCCTGCTTGGATATGAGATCGACCGTGCCCATCCGAAGGGACCTGCCGGCTTGACCCGCCTCGCCCATTCCCCCTATTCAAAGGACGGTCAGGTTATGTATGGGGACATGACCCTTTACGAAGCGCCCAGCGGCGCCCTCGTATTTGCCACGGGTACTATTCAATGGAGTTGGGGACTCGACGACTACAATGTTCCATCCTTGAGAACCGCCCGCTCCAGTAAGACCGTCCAACGAATCACTCACAATATCCTCGGGCTCCTTGCTGGAATTCCTCCATTCATCATCCCCGAATGAAGCTGTTCCTCGTTTACTTCGCTGAAGTGTGGCAATTCCGGAGGTTGGACGTATTCCCGAATGATCACGCACAATAATTCACAGAGAATCAATAATTTACGAATTTTTATCCCATTGCATAGCGTCGCGGAAAAATTTTATTGTCCCATCCATTGACTTGCCCCGGTCTAGCGCTATCTATGATTCGAGTTTTCTGCAGGTAGCCCTTGCAGTAACACGTCAGAGCTGAATTTCCAGCTTTCACACAACTGTACATTAGGGCCAGAGGGTTTAACTACCAGAAGGAGGATTGGGTATGGCTACGGAAGCGAAGGAGAAGAAGGCATCGACTGCAAAGAATTTTCAACCGCTCGGTGACCGTTTGTTCGTCACCTACACGGAGGAAATGGAGCGGACCTCCGGCGGGATTTATGTTCCTGATTCCGCGAAGGAAAAGCCGCAGCGTGGTATCGTGCAAGCCATCGGAAAGAAGGTCGAGAACATCAAGATCGGAGACCAGGTCCTATTCGACAAGTACTCAGGCAGCAAGCTGCGGATCGAAGACGAAGAATGCCTCATCCTTAAGGAAGAGGATGTCCTGGGCATCTTTACCAACTGAACTGACTAACCCGAACGACGACGATCTGATCAATTACATGGAGGAAGATTATGGCAAAGCAGTTACTGTATAGCGATCCCGCACGGGCGGCCATCCTGAAGGGTGTGAACCAGCTCGCCGATGCCGTCAAGGCAACGCTCGGTCCCAAGGGCCGGAATGCGATCCTCGACAAGAAATTCGGCGCGCCGACGATTACCAAAGACGGCGTGACCGTAGCCAAGGAAATCGAACTTAAGAATCCGTACGAGAATATGGGTGCCCAGCTCGTCCGCGAAGTCGCCAGCAAAACCAGTGACACAGCGGGCGATGGAACCACCACCGCCACAGTGTTGGCACAAGCCATCTTCCGCGAAGGCGTCAAGAACATTACCGCGGGCGCCAATCCGATGGAAATTCAACGGGGCATCAATAAGGCAGTGGAATCTGTGATCGAGGAGCTGAAGAAACTGAGCAAGCCCTGCCAGAACAAGATGGAGATTTCCCAGGTCGGGACCATTTCCGCAAACAACGACAAGACCATCGGCGACCTCATCGCGGAAGCGATGGAAAAGGTGGGCAAGGATGGCGTCATCACGGTCGAGGAAGCCAAGTCGATGACCACCTCGCTGGATGTGGTCGAGGGCATGCAGTTCGATCGCGGGTACATCTCCCCCTACTTCGTCACGAATGCCGAGCGGATGGAAGCCGTGATGGAGGATCCGCTCATCCTCATCAACGAAAAGAAAGTCAGCAGCATGAAGGATCTCCTGCCGGTCCTTGAGCAGGTTGCCAAGCTGGGCAAGCCGCTCATCATCATCGCGGAAGAAGTCGAAGGCGAAGCGCTTGCCACCCTGGTCGTCAATAAGCTCCGGGGCACGCTTAATGTGTCGGCAGTGAAGGCGCCTGGCTTCGGCGATCGCCGCAAGGCGATGCTCGAGGACATTGCGATTCTGACCGGCGGTCAGGTCATTTCTGAAGATCTCGGACTGAAGCTCGAGAACGTCAAGCTGACGGATCTCGGACGTGCCAAGCGCGTCACGATCGACAAGGACAACACGACGATCGTTGAAGGCCATGGCGATCCCAAGAAGATCGAAGGCCGCGTGAAGCAAATCAAGGCCCAAATCGAGGAGACCACGTCTGATTACGATCGCGAGAAGCTGCAGGAGCGGCTGGCGAAGATCGTGGGCGGAGTGGCCGTCATCAATGTCGGCGCCGCAACCGAGACCGAAATGAAGGAAAAGAAGGCGCGCGTGGAAGACGCCTTGCACGCCACCAAAGCCGCCGTCGAAGAGGGTATCGTCCCTGGCGGAGGCACTGCCTATCTTCGCTGCATGAAGGGTCTGGATTCCATCAAGGATCTGCCCTTGGAGCAGAAAGTCGGCGTGGACATCGTGCGACGGGCGCTCGAAGAACCGATTCGCCAGATCGCAGCCAACGCGGGAGCCGAAGGCTCCGTAGTAGTCGGTCGGGTCCGGGAGGACAAGAACCCGAACGGCGGCTACAATGCGGCCACCGATGAGTACGTGGATATGATCAAGTTGGGCATCATCGACCCCACGAAGGTGTCGCGTTGTGCATTGCAGAACGCAGCCAGCGTCGCAGGCTTGATGCTCACGACTGAAGTCATGATCACCGAAATTCCAGAAGAGAAGAAAGAAGCTGCCGGTGGCATGGGTGGACACAACCACGGCGGTATGGAAGGTATGTACTAAGGTTTCCGTTTCTTCTTCGCTGCCGAAGACCGGTCCGGCGGAGGTCCCGCCGGACCGGTCTCTTTTTCGAAGCTGGACTTGTTGCGGCGGGAGTGGCCTCCCGCCGCAACCAACATGGCGGCAAATAGCGCAGACGTTTCCGGGTGATAGAAGAACGCCTGGAACGTCTGGTGTACGATCGTCGTATGACGAACCTGGTCTTCTCGAAATCCAGCCAGCGCCTCAGCGCGAAACTCCGTACCATATCCCATTCGAATGGCACAACGTTGAAGCTCCTCCTCGCTGTCCGGCAGGGCATGCGTCTGTAAGTCGTGCATCATCTGTAACTTGTGTTCGACATCCCGCAGGAACCAATAGGCGTCGGTGAGTCGCCGCTGATCGTCAGAACCGACGAAATGGTATCGGCATAACCGCTGGAGGGCTCCAACGGTCCCACGGTCGAGAACACCGGGGACAGCCCTGCCGATGAGCACCTGAATCGTTTGCACCAGGAACTCGATCTCTCTGATACCGCCGGTTCCCAGCTTCACGTTTCGATGTTGCTGTCCCCGACCTGCTATTTTTTCATCGATCATGTCCTTCACGGCACGCACGTCTCGAATGACAGCCAGCGCATGGTCCTTGGTCAACGGTTCAGGATCAGCCTGGAACACAAACCGCTCCACCATCTCAACGAACGCCTTTCCGACTGTCACGGAGCCGGCAATCGGCCAAGCCTTCAACAACGCCAGGCGTTCCCAAACCTGGCCCCGCTGGGTATAATACCTTTCATAGGCCTCCACCGATCGGGCTAGCTGTCCGACTGTCCCTTCCGCGCGGAGCCGGAGATCGACTCGAAACACGGCGCCTTCGCGGGTCGGTTCACCAAGCGCCTTCGTGAGTGAACGCGCCAGCAGCTCGAAATATTCTTCGTTGGACAGGCTCCCCGCATTGAAAGCGCGGCTACCTTTCCCCTTTCTCGTCTCTCCCTCTCCGGATCCATAGACATAAATCAAATCGACATCTGAGCTGTAGTTCAATTCATGGGCCCCGAGCTTTCCCATTCCGATGACGGAAAACTCCGTCTCGACCCATTCTCCGTTCGGCTGCCGATGCATCGGCGTTCCATGGAGGGCTTTGAGGTCACCGTCGACCACCTCATATGCGGCTTGGATGAGAAGGGCGGCGAGATCCGACAAGGCCTCTGTGGTTTCTTTGATAGTGGATAGGCGCAGGAGGTCCCGTACACCGATCCGGAGCATCTCTCGGCGACGGACTCTCCGTAGCACATCAAGTTTCAATTCCATGGAGGTGAGCGAGCCGAGGCTTTGTCGAAGGGCCGCCGCCATCCCTTCACTGGTGGGTGCCACCGACAGCACATTCTCTTCTGCCAGCCAATACACCAGCATCGGATCCCGAACGAGGAAGAAGGCGAGGGAGTCACTATTCCCAAAAATCGTGCAGAGCAGTCCCAACATCTTTGGCGAAGCTTGCAGATACTGCAGCAGCGCCGAGCGATTGACGCTTCCGCCGAGCAGACGTTCCCAATGATTCAAAGCCTGGTCGGGATCGGCCGTTCTCGAGATCTCCGTCAACAGACCCGGCAATATTGCAGCCAGGAGCCGTCTGGTATGGGGATCCCCCGCCATGCTCTGGATATTGGTATCCGCCTCGGCCGCATGCTCTATACCGTACGGAGCAAGAATCCGTACCACTTGCTCCGGCTCCAGGCCTGTAGCCACCAATAAAGGAACAGGGTCAGGACGTTCGCCGACGGACGCGCTCTCGTCGCGCATTTTGGAAGGTCTGTTCTGTCCGGGGCGTCGTTCCATGGCGCCGCATTATACTGACGCAAATCTTCCGGTACAACGAACCTGCCTTCGGGTATACTCGCGTTGAATCATGCTGCAGCCGAACGCCGACCGCACCCGGATTCTCGCGACCCTGACTCCGCTCTGTCAGGACATCGACCACGACATCCTGCAGGATTTCGTGACGCGGATGGACCACGACTATTTCAGCGCGTTCCCCCACAAGGTTCTGGCAGCCCACATCAAACAAGCGGCAGCCCTCACACCAGACAGTCCCTGCAATGTATCCATCGTCGATGCTCCCGACGGCCGCTGCACCATCACCATCGTGGCCTATGATTATTTTTCGGAATTCGCCACGATTTGCGGTCTTCTCTCGGCGTTCGGCTTGGATATTGAGGAAGGACAGATCTACACGTTCCTCGAAGCGTCTGCGCCAACCGTCGCTCGCATCAGCGCAACCCGGAACCTGCGCAGCCGTCCCAAAGGCCGGCCGGGTCTGAGCCGCAAGAAAATCGTGGATGTCTTCCGCGTGCAGCCTGTGCGCGGGGCATCATTCGGACCGGACGAGCGCCGCCGGCTCATAGACGAACTCGTCGAGATGATCGCGATACTCGATGCAGGCCGGTTCGATGAAGCGCGGCAAGTCGTCAATCGGCAACTGGTCGAATATCTGGGGCGGCGCCGCAGCTCATTCAGCGGCCTCCTTCACACCGTGCAAATTACATTCGACAACAGCCAATCATCGACTGATACCGTGATGGATATTCAGTCGGATGATACCCCTGCCTTTCTCTATGCCTTCGCCAATGCCTTGGCCATGCGGGACATCTACATCGCCAAAGCGCAATTCTCAATCGAGGGCGGCAAACTGCACGACCGGTTCTACGTCCGAAATCGCCATGGCCAAAAAATCACCGATCCCCTCGATCAACAACATCTGCGCCTGACCGCGGTGCTCATCAAACAATTCACCCATGCGTTGACCTGGGCCCCGGACCCAGCCAAGGCATTGGAAGCGTTCGACCAGTTTCTCGACCTCACGGTTCAGGATGCGAAAGGAAAGGCTCAGCAACAGGCTCTGGCCTTTCTCAACGACAAAAAGACATTCCCGATTCTGGCCCGCCTGCTTGGCACCAGCGACTTTTTGTGGGAGGATTTCCTTCGCCGCCAGCACGGGAATCTGTTGCCCCTCCTGAAGGACTATCGTGACGCCCCGCTCATCAAGCCGCAAGCAGCGCTCTGCAAGGAACTTGACCGCGTGATGGCCAAAGCCAAAACGGATGAAGCGCGCAAGGAGACGCTGAACCGATTCAAGGACCAGGAGCTCTTCCGAATCGACATGAAGCACATGGCCGATGCGTCTAGCCTCGCCGACTTCTCAGAGGCGCTGACGGAACTGGCCGAGGTCATCGTGGAACGCAGCCTGCGCGATTGCGAAACCAAACTGGAGCAACAATACGGCGCGCCCCATCTGGCGAATGGGAAACCCTGCCCATTTGCCGTGCTCGGCATGGGAAAATTCGGCGGCCGTGAACTCGGCTACGCCTCGGACATCGAGGTGCTCTTTGTCTATGGCGGAGCCGGCAGCACCAGCGGCAAGCAGGGCATCGAAAGCAGCGAATACTTCGAACGGCTTGCGCAGGAACTGCTGCAAGGCATCGAAGCGAAGCAGGAAGGTATCTTTCACCTCGACATTCGCCTGCGCCCCCATGGAGGCAAGGGATCCCTCACCAACCCACTGGAGGAGATCATCAGCTACTACAGTCCCACCGGCTTGGCGGCCCCCTTCGAACGACAGGCCATGATCAAGCTTCGCACCGTGGCCGGAAACGCAACGCTGGGGAAACAGGTGGAAGCCCATCGGGATCGATACGTCTACAGCGGCAAGCCTTGGGACCTGACCATTGCGCTCGACCTCAGGCGGCAGCAACTGAAACAACTCGTCCAGCCCGGAACGCTCAACGTGAAACACAGCGCCGGAGGGCTCGTCGATATCGAATACGCCGTCCAGTATCTTCAAGTCATGCACGGCCACCGGCATCCGACCTTGCGGACGCCCAACAGCATGCAGGCGCTGTCAGCGCTGGTTGAATGCGGGATTGTGGCGCGTCAGGATGGGGAGCATCTTCGAAAGGCTTATCTGTTTATTCGCATGTTGATCGACGGCCTGCGCATGGTGCGCGGCAATGCCAAGGATCTCGTGCTTCCGCCGGCGGACTCAGATGAGTTCGTCTTCCTCGCCCGCCGCGTCGGTTATACCACCGATGATTGGCAAGCCGGCGCCCGACATCTACAGACCGACATCGAACAGCACATGACGCTGACGAGAGAGTTTTTCGAAAGGACGTTTGGGAAGTTGTGAGGGAGGGACTGCGCGGGAATGGCAAAGGAATGTGCGTACTGCGGGGGTTCAGGCCCATTTACTAACGATCACGTTTGGCCTAGCTGCTTCCTAGACCGCTTTGGCCGACATGCAGCGCACTTTTCTGTTCGCGGACAGCAAGTACATGGATCGGATTATGTTGTTAAGGACGTTTGCAAAACGTGTAACTCCGAAAGGCTTAGCCCGCTCGATTCCTACTTTTGTCGGCTGTACGACGAATATTTTCTCATCTCCACGATTTCGACTCGACGACAATGCTTCATTACGACTTCAGTCTGCTAGCACGTAGCCTTCTTTAAATCGCGTACAACTCGGCCCGTCAAGGGTTGTCAAATCCAGAGCCGCTGAGAATCCTTCGAGGGTTCATTGCTGGACGTGATCCTTGTCCAATGCAGTTGGCGATCTTCGCCGAACTCGTATCGCCGACAATGATTCCACAGTCCAACGGCAGCATTTGCAAGGTCATGCCAAACATGTATCGGTCTGCCCTTGGCAAGTATCTCGGCCCCGGCGGTGATCGCATCCTGCTCCGTGTGGTCACGGTTAACTCGTACTATTTGCATCTTATTGTCCCTGTAAAGATGCTGCCTAATGTAGATTTCGACAAAGTGGTATATCAGTTCTCTGAAAGACTGTCATAATGAATCGTGAGGTGGTCTGTGAAAAAAACATTGCCCTTATCAGAGGTAAAGACACGGTTGCCGGAGCTGGTAGCTGGCGTGGAGGAGCGTGAAGAAGAGGTTGTGGTCACGAAGAACGGCCGGCCGGCTGCCGTGCTCGTCAACGTCCAGGAGTATGCTCGCCTGAAGGAAACGCTCGACGTGCTGAGTGACCCTGCGGTTATGAAACAGATCTCGGAAAGCCGAGCGTTCTATCGGGCCGACAAGAAGGGCCTTTCTTTCGAGGATGTCTTCGGCGAGCCGGTCACTCCCGTTAAGAAGCGCCGCACTGCGTGACTCCCTTCCGTCCTGATATCCCTCCACACGTGGCTGAGGTGATCCGCTCTCTCCATCCCGACCTAAAACGATCCATCAAGTCGGCAGTTCGTGCTATTGCCGCTAATCCCGAATGTGGCGTACCACTTCTCCGCGAACTCGACGGACTGTGGAAGTTTCGCGTTCGCCGCTTCCAGATCGTCTACGCAATCGACCACAAGACACACGTCATTCGCCTCATAGCGGTCGGCCATCGCCGACATATCTATGAAGAACTCACTGCCAGGTTTCGAAAGCAGGACTAATGAACTTGCCAGAGATTCCATTCCCAGCGCCCGACGAAACGGCTACCGACCGAAGAATGGCAGGCGGACCCAATTCGCTGCTTCTTGGCTCAGCAGTTCACACCTGAATAATTGACACCGTCCTCCGCTTACAGCTCCAGCACCTTTTCGTAGGCCCGTAACAAATCCCCCACGGACAGCACCCCGATAATCGTGCCGTCTTCGGTCACCGGCAGGTGCCGGATGCTCTCTTTCTTCATCAATCTGAGGGCCTCCATGAGCGGCTCGCTGTCTTCGATGGTGACGACAGCCTTGCTCATACAAGAGAGGACAGTCGTGGCATTCGGATCAAGCCCTTTGGCCACGGCTTTTCTGCTGAGGTCTGTGTCCGTGATGATGCCGATGTAACGCGATCCATCATCGACGAGCAGAGAGCCGATGCGCCATTTCTGCAGCAGACGGCCGGCCTCCTTGATCATGGCGCCCTTGTGGACGCTCCGAACCTCCGAAGACATGAACTCCGCTACGGTACGGCCATCGATCTTTGCTCCGACGGTCCTCCGCCAATCCCGACCTGCCCTTGCGGCTTTCTTTAATTCTAACTGTGCCAAACAGCTTTCCAAGACTTGTTTACGCTGATGGAGGCTTTCGCGGGCCGTGTCATGTGTCCCCGCTTCCTGCGCCTCTTCCGGCAAAATCCCGCTTTCACCGAGTTTTGCGTATTGGTAGGCTTCGAGCTCTTCGGAAGCCCCGCCGAAGGTTTCACTTAGAACCTCTTCGGCTTCCTCATCGAATTCCTCCAACGAACCGGTCACCTTTCGTCGGGATAAGAACGGCTGAAATGCCAGAAGCGTTTCGCGAATATGTTCGATATGCCGGTTGAGAAGCTCAGCCGGTTCCTCATCCAATTTCCCCCTCTTGGCCATGCTGCCTCCTTGTTGAGCCAAGACAATAGCGTAAACGCTCGCATCCGCTCAAGTCTGAACGGCCTTATGCTGAAAAGGGTTGTGGCGTGAGCCCCGGCATGAGACCGGCCGATGCTATTCCAGATGCCGATGGTTTCGCCGGTCCGGCTGCCTTGGGTGCCGCCTTCCCGCGCACGCGATGCATTTTCTCCCGCGTATGGTAGGGCATGAGCGTTTCCAACAAGGCCGGAAGCCTGTCACAAGGCACGTCTTCCATAATTTTGACGGCTGCCTTGGGGTCGGGCCCGGAACGGCCACCGACGAAGACATCGACGGCATCGACCACCTTGCCTCCTACTTTCGCCTTCTTTCCCAACAACCCGATATCCGCAACGAGATGGTTGCCGCAACCGGCCGGGCAGCCGGACCAATGCACAGTGATTGGCTTGATTCCCTCTCCCAGTTTGCGTTCCAACACATGCGCCGTTTCAACGGCCCGCCGCTTGGTCTCGATGACGGCCAGGTTGCAATAGTCGCTTCCGACACAGCTGACTAGTCCCTTGTACAGAGGTGACGGGTTATAGGCGAATTGCTTGACGAGCGGCTCTTCTGCCAACCCTCCCACCTGCCGATCGCTGACATGCGGGATCACGAAAGCTTGCGCCGGCGAGAGCCGCACTTCTCCAGTTCCATAGCGATCCGCCAGAGCTGCGATGTTTCGGAGATCCGCCGCTTTGATGCGACCGACCAGTACCTTGAGCCCGATATAGTTCAATCCCCGTTGTTTTTGGCGGAAAATGCCGATGTGATCGCATTCGCCAGCCGCCCTGGCATCGGTGCCTGCGACAGGCAAAGTCCGGCCCATGCGGACCTCGACTTCTTCTCGGAACCGGGTCTCCCCCCATGACTCGATGAGAAATGCGAGACGCGCCTGCGTGCGGTTCTCGCGCGCCCCATGCTCGCGGTAAATATGGAGAATGGTTCGGCAGACCTCGACTGCTTCGGCCGGATTCACAAACATGTCCAGTGGACTCGCAATCCGATAGCCGCCGGAACCCAGCTTCCCTCCAACGAGGACGTTATAGCCGTAACACTTGTCATGCCCCAAATCGTGATAGGACGGGACCAAGGCGATGTCCTGCGTCTCCATATGGAGGCAATTGTCCGGACATCCGGTCACGGCAATATTGCACTTGCGAGGCAGATTCGTATAGGCAGGGTTTCCCAGTACCTCTTGATTGATGGCGCGAACGATATCCGTTCCATCCAGCAGTTCATTGGGATTCAACCCCGCCACCGGACAAGTCATGACGTTGCGAACGGTGTCCATGCCGGTTTGCAGAGACGTGAGCCCCGCTTCCTCGAGCTTGGCGAACACCTTCGGCACATTCTCAATCGTCAGATGCCGGAGCTGGACTTGCTGTCTGGTAGTGACATCGATGACAGCGTTTCCATAACAAATCGCGATCTCCGCCAGCGCATGGAGCTGAGACGAGGTCGTCCGGCCGCCAGGCAGACGCACCCGTAGCATGAAATAGCCCGGTGTCGGATTTCTCAGGAACAGGCCATACCATTTCAACCGCTGAATGTCATCTTCTGGAATGGTCTCCCAGCCGGTTTGCGCATATTGTGCGATCATGTCCCGCACTGCCAACCCGTCCCGTTCTGACTTAATCGCCTCGATCTTGTTCATGGCGTGCTCCCCAATGCGACGGAATAGTTCCTGCCGGATTTTCTTAATTCCAACGCTCCAGTCCGGCTTAATCGATCCACGACCAACAACACCTGTGACGCGCTCAGGCCGGAGAGGGCCATCAGTTCATCGAACGTTTGTGGCGCCTGGCCCTTCAACGCTGTGAGCACCACCGCTTCCTCCCTTGTCTTCATGATTCCCTCCTTTCGTCCGATCGCGGCCTAAGCCGTCATTACAACGCCCTCACTTTAGAACGTCTTGTACTCGAGCCACTTGCCGTTCAGGGTGATCTTGCATCGGGCCTCGCCTTGACTGCCGGTTACCTTTTCCATATCCAAGGTAAAGTCAATCGCGCTCATGATGCCGTCGCCGAACATTTCGTTTGCCATCTCCCGCAACGAATCCCCGTAGACCCCGATGATTTCGAGCAGCCGATACTTGAACGGATCGGTTGCGTTCGGAAAATCTGCGCGGACAGGAAACGCGCTGAGGGCGCCGATCTGTTCCTTGTCCAGGTCCAGCAACGTCCCGACTTTCATGGCTTCCTCCGCCGACAAGCGGTGGTTGCCGTTTAACGCCGCGGCCACGAACGTCGGATTCTTCCCGACCGTCTTGGCCACCTCCGCAATGGTCACCTTCTTGTGCAACCGTTTCGCCTTAATCGCCTTTCGTATCGCCTCTTTTTCCATTTTGATCTCCTTGAATTAGTCTGCTCGTGATGCAACATGGTTTATCGCTACGCCTTAGGAGCCAACGATTGCCGGGGCAATCGGTTCAGCCGCCTGTGCCGCTCGCGCCTCGATCACGCGATAGGGACTCACCATCCAGTAGAGTCCGCCCACAAATAGACCGCCACCGACGATATTGCCCAGCACGACGAAAAGTTGGTTGTACCAAAAGCCTGCCCAGCTGACGGCCGCTTCATGGGGCAGAAACAGCGCCATGCCCAAGAACGATTGATTGGCGATGCTATGTTCGAAACCCGTTCCGATAAAGGCGAACAGGCACCAGAAAATCAGGAGGATCTTCGCCGTGTCGTTGCTCGTTCGTCCCGCCATCCAGACCGCCAGACAGATCAACCAATTGCAGAGGATCCCCCGCACAAACAGTTCCCATGCCGGCAGCGACATCTTAACTGCCGCCACCTTCTCGATCAGCTCCATGGTAGGCCCCTTGGTGAATACACCCGATTGAATGACCAACCAAGCCAACCCTAAGGAACCCGCCAGATTTCCCAGCCACGACCAGAAATTGAGCTGAACGACTTGCGTCCATGACAGGCTCTTGGACAACCCCCCGATAGCGCCCACCAGGTTATTGCCGGTGAACAATTCCGATCCCGCGAAAATCACGAGTGTCAGGGCGATCCCAAACGAGACCCCCATGATAAGTTTGACCGCAGGTGACCCGGCGGCCGCCAAGGGGCCACCGACGCTGAAAATCAGCGCGATCCCGAATCCAAGATAAACTCCCGCCAAAACGGACAGGATGAAATACCCTGCCGGCGATTGCTCGAGGAACGACCACTTTTTTGCTGCAACACCTGCGATCCGCTCGTGATCTGCTGCATGCATGAGATTTTCCTCCTATGATCGATGCGCCAATGCCGGCTCAAAAAAAACGTCCTCATCCCGCGATGGGAAGAGGACGTCTTTGTCCTGTTCGGCGAGGCCTGGTCTGCCTCACCAGGCTGCTGTCCGCCGACTACGATGTCGGCTAAAAAAGAAAGCGTCCGCCACTCTTAAAAGAATGACGGACGCCTTTGTCCGTGTACTGCTTATAGGGTGGGTGGTGAATCAGGCGCCGTTGCCTTCTCTCACCCACGGGTACCTGTATACCATCGCCCCTACGGCGCGTCAAGATATTCTTGAGCGCCGAGACCGAAGGACTACACGTCGTAATACAGGAAGAACTCATAGGGATGCGGCCGCAACCGCATCGTGTCCACTTCCCTGGCACGCTTATACCCGATCCAGGCTTCGATCAGGTCCTCGCTGAACACCCCCCCCTTGAGCAGAAATTGGTGGTCCTTCTCGAGATGAATGAGCGCCTCGTCCAAGCTCCCCGGCATGGTTCGAATCTTGGCGGCTTCCTTGGCCTCGAGATCGTATAGATCCTTCTCGGCCGGTTCTCCCGGATTGATCTTGTTTTCGATCCCATCCAATCCGGCCATTAACATGGCGGCAAAGGCCAGATAGGGATTCGCAGCCGGATCCGGGAACCGCACTTCGATGCGCTTCGCCTTCGGGCTCGGGGAATACATTGGAATCCTGATACCGGCCGACCGGTTCCGGCTCGAATAGGCCAGTAACACGGGGGCTTCGAATCCCGGCGTCAACCGCTTGTAGGAATTAGTCGAGGGGTTGGTGAAGGCGGCCAGAGCCGGCGCATGTTTGAGAATGCCGCCGATATAGTGGAGGCACATCTGGGATACGCCGGCATATTCCTTCCCGGCGAACAGTGGTTTTCCTTCTTTCCAGATGCTCTGGTGAGTATGCATGCCGGAACCGTTGTCGCCGAAAATCGGTTTCGGCATGAACGTGGCGGTCTTACCATGGCGCCGCGCGACGTTCTTGACGATGTATTTGAACATCATCATTTTATCGGCCGTCTTCACCAGACTGTCGAATCGAATGTCGATTTCAGCCTGGCCCGCCGTGGCCACCTCGTGATGATGTTTCTCGGTGGCGATGCCCGCCTTTTCCATTTCCAGAATCATTTCCGTCCTGATGTCCTGCTGCGTATCGGTCGGGGGAACCGGGAAGTAGCCCTCCTTGTGACGGATCTTTCCGCCCAGGTTGACGCCCTCTTGTCCCATGTTCCAAACGCCCTCGTCGGAATCGATGAAGTAGTAGCCGCTATGGTTCGTTTGATCATAGCGCGCATGGTCGAAAATGAAAAATTCAGCTTCCGGGCCCCAGAAGGAGGTGTCGCCGATCTTTGTGCTCTGGAGATACTTCTCCGCCTTCTGAGCGATAAAACGAGGGTCACGATCGTAGGTCTCTCGCGTAATCGGGTCCATGACGTTGCCGACGAGGCTTAGCGTCGGCACGGAACAGAACGGATCGAGACAGGCCGTCGCCGGATCCGGCACAAGCAACATGTCGCTGTTGTTGATCGCTTTCCAGCCTCGGATCGACGAACCATCGAGCCCCGAACCATCCTTGAACAGGCCTTCCGTCAGCTCACTGACCGGAATGGTGAAATGCTGCCACGTGCCGATCAGGTCCACGAATTTCAAGTCCACGACCTGGACCTTATTCTTCTTCGCAAAATCCAACACCTCACGAACGTTCATCCCCTCCTCCTTTCAACCGCCGATGAAAATGACTACCTACGCCCTACTTGTTAGGCACCGTGGCACCGAGAAACGTCTCAATCTCACCGAGGATCTCCGTCCTGATCGATTCCAGGCGGGCGGTCTCCTCGATCTTCTCGCCCTCTGCATCCGTCACATAAAATACGTCCGCCACCTGATCGAGGCGAGTGGAAATTCGTGATGCATGGATCGACAACCCCAACCGGAAGATCGCATTGGTGATGACATACAGTAATCCCTGCCGGTCGTCGGCAAACACATCCAGTATGGTAAATCGGTCGGACGTTTCATTGTCGATCCTCACTTCGGCGGGCTGGCGATGGGCCGGGAATGCTCGTCCCATGCTCAACCTGGCCCCCCGGCGCGTCACGGCCTCAAGCGTTTGGCGTCCGGTCAAGACTTCCGTAATCGTGAGGCAGATCGATTCGCGTCGATCCGCGGGCGGAGCGCCTTGATAGTCGGGATCCGCGACTTGAAAGGTATCGACGACGACGCCATCCTTCCTGGTCACGATTTGGGCGTCCAGGATCTGCAACCCACCCGCCGCCATGACGCCGGCGATTTTCGAAAACAAACCCGGGATCAAATCATTATGCGCGACCACGACGTACTCACAGGTTCCCAATTGAACGTTGAAACCGGTCTCAATGACGACTTCGCGGTCCTGAAGACGTCGAATCGCGCCCAGATGCGAAGCGATGCGTCGGGGAGTCGTTCCATAGACATAGCGCAATGGAAATCGTTCGAGCTCTGATTGGATCCATGCCACATCCGCCGCTAGGGCCTGTCCGGTATCCTGTTGCGATGCCACATCGGCGGCGATGCGGGCCAGCCGCTGAGGTTCATCGACCGTCTCACGCTCTCCGGACACCTCCTGCATGGCACGCAAATACAGCTCGGTCAGGAGGGACTCTTTCCATTTGGTGAAAACGTCCGGACCCACCGCGGCGATATCTGCAGCCGTCAAGGCCAGCAGTTTGCGCAACACTTCCGGCGTGCCCACTTCACGAGCGAACGGCAGGAGGACTTTTTCATCGTAGGGATCACGGCGAAAAGCCGTATGGGCCATTAACAAATGACGGTGGACAAGTACCATGAGTGTCCGCGTGTCCCGCTCATCGAATCCCAACAACGCCGCCGTTTCCTCGGCCAGCCGCCTGCCGACTTCGCTGTGGTCTTCTTCATGGCCTTTTCCCAAATCATGCAGGAGCACGGCCAAGTGCAAAATGTCCTTCCGCTTGATTTCTCGATACACCTCGCCCAAGAGGCCCGGATGCTCGGCCAATGCCTCGGCCTTCGCCACGGCGAGAAGGCTGTGCTCATCGACCGTGTACTTGTGATACTGGTTGAATTGCATCAGCCCGCGCACGCGCGAGAAGGCGGGCACCAGCTTTTCCAACAAGTGCGCCCGATGCATGGCCTCCAGCGTCCGCGCCGTGCCTGGGCCCGCCAAGATCGACAGAAAGGTCCGGCCGGCTTCCGGCGTACGGAAACGATCGGTCGACAGCGTCTCAGCATGACGGTGGATGTCTTCGAGCAGGGACGGATCGATGCGCAACTTGCGCGATCGTGCGAGGTCAAAGAGTGTCAGGAGCGAGGCCGGCCGATCCAATACCTGGGAGCGCAGTTCCGCCGGCACCGTCAACGCCTCGCCTGTGACGACGAAATAGTGATCGACGCGCGAGGCCGGCATCCATCGCATGAGCCGCTGCCAGAACGAGCGGCGGCGACAGCGTTCGACGAATCGCATCGATGCGGCATGCAGACCCATGGTGTGGCGATAGTACTGCTGCATGAACTGCTCGACGGCGAGCAGGTTCGGCCGGTCGGTGAAGCCCAGCTGCTTCGCCAGCCAGACCTGATCGTCGAAGGTCAGAATTTCCTGAGCCATGCCGGCTCGGATATGGAGGAAGGACCGGACCCGCAAGAGGAACTCTCGAGCATCTTTGATCGCCCGGCAATCGGCCTGGGACAGAATCCCGCGATCGGACAATTCACGGATCGTGGGCGCCTGGTACCGCGCCAAGCCGATCCACTGCAAGAGATGCAAGTCGCGTAATCCGCCTTTGCTCTTCTTTACATTCGGCTCAAGCAGATAGACCGTCTCGCCGAACTTGTGATACTCGCGCTGCCGCTCCGAGACCTTCTGGTCTAGGTAGGCATCGAATCCTCTCGACACAACTTTTCTGACATAGCGCGCGTGGAATTGCTGGAAGAGCTCGGGACTGCCGGCCAGAAACCGCGCTTCCATCATCGAGGTTCGAACCGTCAAGTCGGTCAGGCCCAAATCCACGCAATCCTGAATGGTGCGCACGCTATGGCCCACTTGAAACCCGCTGTCCCACAAGGGATGGAGCACCTGCTTCACCAGTTCCGGAATCACCTTGGCCGCATCCGGGTGGAATAAAAACATCAAATCGACATCCGAGTGGGGCGCCAGTTCCCGGCGGCCATAGCCGCCCAGTGCAACCAGGCAACAATGTTGAAAACCGGCCGTCATGAGCGCCTCGCCGCCATTTCTGGCCGCGGTCCGGTACCGTCCGACGATCACGCCATCGACCAATTCCGTAGTGGCATCGACCACATCGTCGCCGGTTGCCCCTGAGAACAGCCGTTGCTGAATGGCCTGCCGCTGCTCCGTCAGCAACGCAGACCCAGACATGGGAGTGACTTCATGCAACATATGGGAACCAGCATCCAAGGCTTGCGACATATCTATAGGGCGCTTTCGCCAGTCTCTCCGGTACGAATCCTGACGGCGGCACTGAGATCGCGCACGAAGATTTTTCCGTCGCCGATGCTTCCCGTTTTCGCGGCCCTTGTAATGGTCTCCAGCACACGCTGGACCTGGCTTTCGTTGACCGCGACTTCGATCTTCACCTTCGGGACGAATTCGATGGTGTATTCCTGGCCGCGATAGGTTTCCTTGTGCCCTTTTTGCCGGCCGAATCCTTTGACTTCGGTAACCGTCATGCCCTGAATGCCGATTTCCAACAAGGCATCCTTCACCTCATCGAGTTTGAACGGCTTGACGATGGCTTCGATCAGTTTCATCCTTGCCTCCTAGGTCCTCCCACCGCTCACAGCCGATGGCGTCATGTCACGAATAGGCCCGCTCATTATGTTGACTCAAATCGAGACCGGTCGATTCTTCCTCCGAAGATACCCGCAGTCCTGTCATGGAATCGACCAATTTGAGGATGACAAATGTGCCGATCATGGAGAAGATCGTCGTGACCACCACGACGAGGAACTGGATGCCGAGCAGACCGGGATTGCCGTACAATAACCCGTCGGCCCCTCCCGAATTGATTGCCTTACTGGCGCAAAGTCCGGTCGCGAGAATGCCGATTACCCCTCCGACCCCGTGGATTCCCACGACATCAAGCGAGTCATCATATCCGAATCGCCCCTTCCAAACAATCGCGGCGTAGCAGACCATGCCCGCCACGCCGCCGATTGCGACGGCGAACAGCGGGCTGATGAATCCGGCCGCAGCGGTCACCGTCGCCAATCCGGCCACGGCGCCGCTCGCCACCCCGAGTACCGTGGGTTTGCCCCGATGCGCCCATTCGACGCCGCACCAGGCCATGGCGCCCGTCGCGGCCGCCACATGGGTGGCAAGGATCGCCGAGACGGCAATACCGTTGGCGCCGAGTGCGCTCCCCCCATTGAAGCCGAACCAGCCGAACCACAAAAATCCTGTTCCCAGTAACGTCATCGGCAGATTGTGCGGAGCCATGTAATCGGTCCCATATCCTCGGCGTTTGCCCAGCACGATGGCGCAGATGAGCGCCGACGCGCCTGAACTGATATGGATCACGGCTCCCCCGGCAAAGTCCAAGGCCCCCAGTTGGGCCAACCAACCGCCGCCCCAGATCCAATGCGCCAGGGGCACATAGACGACCACCGACCAGAGCGCTCCAAACAGCACGACCGACGTGAAGCGTTTGCGTTCGGCAAATGCGCCGGTGACCAACGCCGGAGCGATGGCGGCGAACATCAACTGAAACAATACGAAGGCCTGGTGCGGGATCGTGGGACCGTACGTCGGGTGCGGGTCTGCGCCGACCCCGCTGAGCCCAACCCAGTCCAGTCCGCCGATCACGCCGCCTTTATCCGGGCCGAACGCCAGGCTATACCCGAACAACACCCACAGTATGCTGACCAGGCTCAGGATCATGACACTCTGCATGATCGTGCCCAAGACGTTTTTGCTCCGCACGAGTCCGCCGTAAAACAGCGCGAGGCCCGGCATCAGCATCGCGAGCACGAAGGCTGAGGACACCAGGACCCACGCCGTATCTCCGCTATCGACCTTGAGGGTCGCATTCTGGGCATAGGCTTGGCCGGTCCATAACCCTGAGCCCATGAGCAATCCCATTGTGAGACCCGCGCCGACCGTCATCCGTTGTGCCGCTGCCTTCACCATGTTCCTCCTTCGGCTTCGCCGTTCATTCAAAGACCTCCCCCGTTCGATCAAGAAGGCGGGCAAGATTTTAAAAGGTCTTCGTGAACTTCAGCTTGTAGAAATCTTGGTTGTCCGTCAGGTCTTTGCCTGCCGTGAACCGAAAGCCCATGCCCCGCGGCAATTTCATTTCGACATAGGGGCCGATCCAGCGATAATAGTCTTGAGCCGCTCCCGGCGCGCTGCTGTCACGTGTCGTCAGCAAGCTCTCGTAATGCGCCCCGAGCGACCACATACTGTTGACGCGCACTCCGGCGTTCACCCAATAATGGAGAAAGTCCCAAGTCCCCCGGCCTCCCCCCTGGCTTGCGCCCAAGCAATTCGTATCGACCAGGCCCGTGCATCCGATCGCACCGCCTCCACCGTCGCCGCCTTCGCTTCGGATGGCCTTGTAATAGCCCAGATAGAACTCGCCCTCGAAGCGATCATCGATATAGTTGGCGATGATGCTGGGCACGAATCCCTCGAAAGCGGTCGTTCGCTCATTGACACTCCCGCCGCCGTTTGGGAAAAACCCTCCGCGGGACGACAGCAATTGGCCGTGTACGAACCCAATCATGGGGGTGACGGAGAGCCGCTTCTCCAGCATGGTGAAAGTCAGTCCGACATCGGTTTCCAACCAGGGATTGTTATCGTGGACGCCGACTCCGTTGATCATCGTCCAATAGGTGAAATTGAAGGCAAGCGCGATATCATCGGTCAGTCCATAGGTCCCGTATACAGAAGGGTTGAACCCAAAAAAACTGTCCGCCTGCATGGCCATGGTGACTGACACGGGGTGTTTGTTCGTATCCATCAAGTCATCGGTCGCCGATACCTTGACCGGATCTTTGGCCGGATCTATTGTGCCTATTTCTCCGGCGGGCGCCTCAATGGTCAAGCCGCCCAATCCGCTTACGATCACTGCCAAGCCCAACATCCACGTCCGTACCCTTCGTCCTACCAACATATCCATGACGCCTCCAGGAAAATGAATAAAAGTGGCCCATTCAAAGACTCTCGTGCCCGAGAGGTCTTTAAGCCCGTCTCTCTCTGGCGCCGTTGCCAGTGCCGCTGACCGACGCCATTGTCGGTCGTGATGGTGCGTGATGCTATCGATAGCCGTTGGTGATGGGCATCCGCCGGTCTTTTCCGAATGCCCGATAGGTAATTTTGATCCCCAGCGGGGCTTGCCGCCGCTTGTATTCGCTCCGGTCCACCATCGCGATGACACGCGCCACCATGTCCCGGTCGAATCCCATTGCGATGATCTCATCAAGCGCCCGATCTTCTTCGACGTAGGCCTTCAAAATGGGATCCAAGACCGAGTACGGCGGCAGACTGTCTTCATCCTTTTGATCGTGACGCAATTCCGCCGTTGGGGCCCGGTCGAGGATACGCTTTGGAATGACGGGCGCCGGCCCCACCAGATTCCGCAAGTGGGACAGTTCATAGACCATCGTCTTCGACACGTCCTTGATTACCGCAAAACCCCCGGCCATATCGCCATACAGCGTCGCGTAGCCGACGCTCATCTCACTCTTGTTTCCGGTAGTCAGCACGAGGTGGCCGAACTTGTTGGAATAGGCCATCAGCAAATTGCCTCTGATGCGGGCCTGGATATTCTCTTCGGTCGTATCGGGCCGACGATCCTTGAAGGGCCGGGCCAGTGCGCGCAGGTAACTGTTGAAGGTGGCCGTGATGGACAGCTGGTCTACCTGAATGTGAAGTTGCCGCCGCAAGTTGCCGACATCTTCATGGCTGGCCCGCGACGTGTAGGGAGACGGCATGAATACGCCGAGCACATTCTCCGCCCCAAGCGCATCCACCGCGATCACAGCCGTGAGGGCAGAATCCACACCGCCGCTCAATCCGATGACGACACGCTTGAATCCGTTCTTGCGGACATAATCACGCACGCCGAGGACCAAGGCCCGATAGGCTTCATCGAACCGTTCCAACTGCGGCTCTATGGCCGGCACGACCACCGGCCGAGACTTCCTTGCCGGCAATCGAATGTCAAATCGATCGATGAGTCCCGCCGCACGCGGCGGCAACGACTTCTTTCGACCCTGCGCGAGACGCGTCCGTGCGATTGCCGCGGCATCGAGATCCGCGACGATGAGGTCTTCCTCAAACGCCTTGCCTCGCGCCACAACCTCGCCGGTCTGATCCACGATGACGCTGCCGCCGTCGAATACCAATTCATCCTGTCCCCCGACGGTGTTGGTGTAGGTGATGATCACGCGATTGTCACGTGCCCTTGTGGCGAGCATCTGTTGCCGTATCCGGCTCTTTCCAAGATGAAACGGAGATGCGTTGATGTTCACAATCACCTCGGCTCCGGCCTGGGCCTGCGTCCGCGTGGGGCCCTCTGAAAACCAGATGTCTTCGCAAATGTTCACCGCGATCGTCGTACCGTTCAGCGTCAGCAGCGGAAGGCGAGAACCGGGTTGAAAATAGCGGCTTTCATCGAACACTCCGTAATTCGGCAAATGCCGTTTGCAGTAGTTGGCAAGAATGCGGCAGTCGGACAGTAACGCCGCTGCGTTGTAGAGATCATGCCGCCCAGCCGACGGCGATGACGAAGCAACCGGCGAGGGAGCCGCCATCGTCTCCCGGCCGACATAGCCCACCACAACGACCAGGCCGCGCGCTTCGGCGGCGACGGCTTTCAATGCGCGATAGGTGTCCGCGATGAAGCGGGGTTTGAAAAGCAGGTCTTCCGGCGGGTAACCGGTAATGGCTAATTCAGGGAAAGCCACCACATCGGCTCGGGTGCGGCGGGCCTCACGAATCCATGTCACGATGCGGCGGACGTTCCCCGCCAAATCGCCGACGGTCGGATTTATCTGAGCCAGGGCAATCCGTAACATGGACATCAACAGGTCTCTCGGGCTGTGACAGCATGCTCAAATCGGTCATTCAGCGAGGCCACAGGGAGCTCGGACACCGAGGCGTATTGAGAGCCGTACGTCGAGGTGGTTGAGCGACTGAGAACGACGCTGAAGACTGATTTCAGCATTCTGTAAAAAAAAACGCCCTCAGACCCACTTGTGTGGATCAGAGGACGTCATTGTCCTACGCCATGTTCTATACGGAGAAACCGTCAGAGACTCCATTGTCCCCGGAAAAGCGTGGCGACTGTATAGCACCAGCCCGAATCGGCTGTCAACCGCTTCATCAAGGCTTTTCTGTGAGAAACCGTGCAGTTCGGTTGCCTGCCTATGGTACAATCCGCCGCCATGCGCCCCTCGATACGATGCGCCCTCCCTGCTCAGTCCCTATCCAGGCGCTTGCCCACAGTATGGACTGTATTCGTGTCCTGTCTGCTCTTAAGTTCCTGCAGTGTCTTCTCGAATCTGACTCCCATCGGAACGGGTCCGTTAGGCACCGTCGCCCTCGAACGCGTAGTCAACCGGGGCACCACCGCCAAATACAGCAGCGCTCTACAACAGTTTCACGCCTCGCATCCCGCCATCCTATCGGCATCTTTAATTTCTCGCGTTTTGGACGGTCTGTCCGTCTCGGGAATCGACCGGCCGGGGCGCGACAGAACACAGGACACCTATCCTCTTCTCTCGCACGAGGAAGTGGAATTTTTCGCTCCTCTCATTGCCACGGCTCTGGCCCAAGCCCAGCCGGATCAACAGGTCCGATTCGCTGCGCATGATGATGGCCTCACGACACAAGGCACATTGTATCTGCACAAGACCATGCTACGGCTGAGCCTGTCTCACTATCGATCGTCACCGGCTCAGACCGAAACCCTGCCCCCGTCACTCGTCTTGTCCTTTAGCCCGGCACAGGCCCTGGTGCAAGCGGATACTCCGCAGTCTTGGATCGGCATGGAAGCGGAACGGCCACACGTCGCCATCGCCATCGAGGCGCTCAACAAGTTTTCACCATCGTCCTCTTCTCCAGCCGACAACACCTCTCCGATGGCCACCGAGCCGGCACAGCCTGAGTCTGCGACGGAACATGCCCGTCTCCAGCAGGAATTGCAATCGACGAAGGATTTGGTGGTCAAACAGGCGGAAGAACTCCAGAAACTGAGGGAAGAGCTTGAATCGGCGCGGCGCCGGCTCGCCGAAAAAGAATCGGCCTCTTCCAAGGCGAAACCGAAAACCGCTCCACGCAAGCAGCCGGCAACAACACCTCGCTAATAGCGGCGAAGCTCAGGCCTCTTCAGACCGATCACATCGGCGCGAATCTCATCCCACAGCAATTCCTGCAAGACAGCCAACGACTCGGCAGATCGGGCAACCAGCTTGATCGCCAGCCCTGGTATCGGTGGTTCCGTCACTCCGCCCAGGACCTCAGCACCCATCGAGTCCAGCACATCGGCCGCGACCTCTCGCAACGGACCCCATTTCGCCGGATCGATCGCGTCGCTGACCACGAACAATGACGCCACGTAGTCATAGTCCGACAGCAACCCTGCTCCGCCCCGCTCCGGCATCACTTCATAACGCTCGATCAATTGATCTCCTGACGCGGTCGTGATGCGAATGTCACTTTGGAGAGATGCGAAGGTCCAGCGCTCTCCCCTTGCCACTCGACCGGAGGCGACACTGTCCCAGATCAGCGCTGTCGCGCCTTCGGCCAAGGTGACATCGATTGTTTGCGCAAATCGCGAGCCGGCGAAAGGAATAGTCACTTCCGGGAACCACTCGATGATTGCGCCTGAATCTGCAGATAGTTTCACCGTCTGCCTGGAGTTCCCGCTCAAGGATCGGTAAACCCGATTGGCTGACGGCGTCGAAATCACAATATGGGCGTCCTGTTCCAGCGAGGCATGAATCGACAGGTGGTCGCCCGCCACGAACCCGCCTGATGGGTTCACAAGAGACGTGAAGGCGCAACCGGAGTCATCCAAATACATGGGTGGAAAGAGATGCCAGGGGCTGGAGCAGCGGGATCGAGCCAGGATGGTCTGGATGCCCCGACGCCGATAGAGCAGATCGAGCCGCCCCACACGGCCGACTTCCGACAGGGTTGAGCGGTTGGAGAGCGGGGTCGGCATGGGTGACTGTGCATTCAACGATGCGGGACGCGCATGACCAGTTCGATCCATTCGATGACCCGATCCAGTCCCTCGGCTGTATGCAAATCGGTGGAGACGAACGGGAGATCACCGCGCATCCGTTTACTATCCCGATCCATCACCGCGAGATCCGCCTCGACATGCGGGGCCAAGCCGATCTTGTGATCACCAGAGTCGAATGCGTAATTCCAGGGCCACCTTTACGGGGAATCTTGTCTCCGGTCGCCACATCGTTATGTCCACTATGCAAACTTCAAGAGTACTTCACGTGCTGAGCAACCTTAAGGGATCTCTGATTCGTGCGAAAGGTTTTGTCGGACCATTTGACTAGAACCTATCTCAAAATCGTTTGAGCAGCATCGTGATGAATGCGAGTTGGACAAACCCGAGGAAGTTGGCCGCATAGTACTCCTGACAGACGAACGCGCGCCGCTTCCATTGCAGCCAGGCAAAGAAGCGCTCGACGACCAGCGGCGCTGATAGCGACGGAGGGAACGTCTTGGGCTTGAGTTGCCGCGTAGACTCGTGGCAGCCCTCAGACTGATTCAGGATGTGGCAACTGAAACCGGATCATACGCCCAAGCTCTTCACCACCTCCGCGCCCATCGTTCAGGCCTTTTTGAATGAAGGCGAGGCTGTGGTAAAAGTGCATGGCAACGATATGCCTATCATAATAGGTCGGGTGGTAACAGGCACGTTCTAGCTCAGCGTAATTTAGGCAATCGATAAGGCTCTTGAGGTAGCCCATAGAGGTATCTTCGCGGCAGAGGTTATCACTAGAACCACCATAGGACTGCCAATACGACGTCTGCAGGTCCTCGATGACATAGAGGGCGTTCTCGCTGATACGAGGGAAAAGATACTGAAAGGTAAAAAGAATATGTTCATTTCGATGACTTCCGTCATCAATGACGATGTCAAGAGGACCTGTCTCCATCAGAACTCGGTCCAAGAACTCGGGATCTATCTGGGAACCCTTGAATGTCCTAATGCGGGTCTCGTCGTGGGAACTTTTATCAAATATGTCCACGCCGTATATCTGAGCGTTCGGGAAATAGGTTCGCCACATTCGCAGAGAACTTCCTCCGCCTTCTGGGTCATCATATCCTCCAATACCGATTTCGAGGATATTCAATTTCTTGCGGCGGAGGGAAGAAAAGTGGCGATCGTAAGCCTCAATGTACCATTCCCATTTGTCGCCGCCGTAGATCGTCGACAAAAGTTCGAGGTTGGAACCGAAGAGGAATCTATACAGGGTATGTTGCAATCGCCGAAACTTCTTGGCCTGAAATCGACGGAGTGCCTTGACCTTCTGATCGTCCAGAATTTTTCTTGCGCAGGTTCGGAGCTTGAGCGCCACTGACATCGATAATCTTTTCCCTTCGGTCCTGAATTGTGAGAGTTCCGATGACACGATGACAAAGTCGGCAGTCAACGCTGACCAGGGATGAAGTATAGCGGTCGCAAAACATCGATGGCAATAACCTTGGCAACCTATAGCTTGCCCACTGTGTGTTGTCTGACCCAGCAAACGATAAACGCGATTGGCCGACGGAGTGAAGCACAGAACATGGACATCGTCTTAATGACGACTCGTGAATCAACGACCTGTCGCCACCGACAAATTCGCCGCAGAGATTGATCAGAGAGGGAAGGGGATCAATAGAGAGGATTGAGTCGCCCTACAGGATGGAACTCCGACCACAAATCGAGTGACCGGCAGCGGTGACTCAGGAACGGATTCATCGATCATGGGTACCAAGAGGCACGCTCTGCTCGATCCATTCAATCACTCGATCAATGCCCTCGCCCGTATATAGATTGGTGAAGACGAACGGGAGATCACCGCGCATCCGCTTACTGTCCCGATCCATCACCGCGAGATCCGCCCCGACATGCGGGGCCAAGTCTATCTTGTTGATCACCAACAGATCCGAGCGCGTGATCCCCGGCCCGCCCTTGCGAGGGATCTTGTCTCCCGCTGCGACGTCGATGACATAGATCACGCGGTCCACCAATTCGGGGCTGAAGGTGGCGGCCAAATTGTCGCCGCCGCTTTCGACGAACATGAGTTTGACATCCGGATGCCGCCGGAGTAAATCGTCGAGTGCTTCCTGGTTGTGGGAGGCATCTTCGCGGATCGCCGTATGGGGACAGCCGCCGGTTTCCACGCCAAGAATACGGTCATGTGGCAGCGCGCCGCGTTTCGTCAGAAACTCCGCGTCTTCCTTCGTGAAGATATCGTTGGTCACCACGGCCAGGCTGTAGCGACCTCGCAATTTCAAACAGAGCGACTCCACCAGCGCCGTCTTGCCGGACCCGACCGGTCCTCCGATGCCGATAACCGGCACCCCCCTCGCCCGCGCGTCAGCCGGGCGACCGCTTCCAGAAAGTTGTTCATCTTCACGATGCATGATTCATCGAAGAGTGGAAGGCAAATGGATAGCTGGAACGATCAGATATCCCGCCATAGGATCTATGCCATACGCCCTTCTCGTTCCTTTTGGCCGCTATTTGTTCTTAAGATCGGAATAATCGGGATTTCAGCCTGCCGTGTCGCATGGCATAGATGTCCTGTATCGGCGACCAGGCGGTCATCCTAGTGGAATGGGCGGCGGCAGTCGAACATTCATCAAGCAACGCTGTCCATCGCTCAAGCAGGCGCTGTCCCTCGCGTTGTCCGATCGGCAAGAGCTTCAAGCCAGCAGATACGAACCCGATGGCTGTCTGGTAACAGAAAGCGGCGATCGTTTCCGACTTTCCCCATCCGGCATCGGCCAAGGTCAAACCGAATGCCACAGGAAAATGACCCGGCGTGCGTCCGGTTGCCATCGCAGCCTGGAACTGCTTAAGAATCGCATGCGCCGCAGGCTGCTCACTAGCCATCTTCAAAACCTGCCGTCCCATCTGTTGACTCGCCATCCGTGATTCGCGCCCTATCTTCATCCCGTGCAATTCCTGATCGATTGCCAGCGCCGATTGAATGTCGCCGTTGATAAGGGCGTCATGAGCCACGGCCACAGTCACGGCCTCGCGCCGCGCTATCCCCTGCCGAAACAAATCTTGCACATAACTGGACAGATCCTCCCCGCTACGCACGAAGCCATCCTGCACCGCCGCTTCCAAGCCGGATGAATAGGCATAACCTCCGGAAGGGAAGAAGCTATCGACAAAACGAAGACCTGTCAGAAGAGACAACGTGTCCACAGGATTCCCCTGGATTTCCTCACGGATGCCCAAAACGTTGTCCAGCAAGGCCGCAGCCGACGGACGCACCGGAGGCGTACCCTCGGGGGTACGTTGAGGATGCGTTTGAGGTGAGAACGCCTCTGGACGACGTTTTCAGCAGCCGTCAGAACAAGAAATATCTTTGCGCCATCGGAAGAACAGCCAGCGGTTCGCACGTCAGTAACTCGCCGTCCGCCCGCACTTCGTACGTTTCCGAATCGACCTCGATCCGAGGCAGCGCATCGTTCAACTTCAGATCCCGCTTGCCGATGGTTCGACAACCCTTCACCGCCGCCACGCATTTCTGCAAGCCCAGCTGCTTCGGCACCTCTCGCTCCAAGCCTTCCTGAGAGAGAAATGTCAGGCTTGTGGAGAAGGGCGCACGGCCGAAGCTGCCGAACATAGGCCTCGTCAACACCGGTTGCGGTGTCGGGATCGATGCATTCGGATCGCCCATCGCAGCCGACATGGGAAAGCCGCCTTTGATGACAATTTCAGGTTTTACTCCGAAGAAAGCCGGTTTCCATAACACGAGATCCGCCAGCTTGCCGACTTCGACCGAACCCACTTCATGGGCGATCCCATGCGCGACGGCAGGATTGATGGTGTACTTCGCCACATAACGGCGCGCGCGCCAGTTGTCGTGCCGGCCGTTCGATTGATCGATCCCGCGTTCGGATAAATGCCCGCGCTGCAGTTTCATCTTATGGGCCGTCTGCCAGGTCCGGATGATGACTTCGCCGACCCGTCCCATCGCCTGCGAATCGGACGACATGATACTGATCGCGCCCATGTCGTGCAGAATGTCCTCGGCCGCGATCGTCTCACGCCGGATGCGCGATTCGGCAAAGGCGATGTCTTCAGGGACGCGCGGATTCAAATGGTGACAGACCATCAGCATGTCGAGATGCTCATCCATCGTATTGACCGTGAAGGGCATGGTGGGATTCGTCGAGGAGGGCAAGACGTTCGGTTCGCCGCAGACCTTGATGATGTCCGGCGCATGGCCACCGCCGGCGCCCTCGGTGTGGAATGAGTGGATCGTCCGGCCCTTGAAGGCCTTGATCGTGTCTTCCACAAACCCCGCCTCGTTCAAGGTATCGCTATGGATGGCGACCTGGACATCGTAACGCTCCGCGACAGTGAGACAGGTATCGATGGCGGCCGCGGTCGTCCCCCAATCTTCATGCAGCTTGAGCCCGATGGCGCCCGCCTCAATTTGCTCGTTCAATCCCTCGGGCAGAGACGAATTTCCCTTGCCCAGAAATCCAATATTGATCGGGAATCCCTCCGCCGCCTCCAGCATACGATGGATATTCCATGGTCCCGGCGTGCAGGTCGTCGCATTGGTGCCGGTCGCAGGTCCAGTCCCGCCGCCGATCAATGTCGTCAATCCGTTGGCCAACGCTTCGTGGATAATCTGCGGACAAATGAAGTGAATGTGCGTATCGATGCCCCCGGCCGTGACGATCTTGCCCTCTGCGGAAAGCACTTCCGTCCCGGGTCCGATCTCCATGCCCCTCGTCACGCCATCCATCAGGTCCGGATTTCCGGATTTGCCGATGCCGGCAATCCGCCCGTCGCGAATCCCGATGTCGGCCTTCACGATACCCCACCAATCGATGATGACGGCGTTCGTAATAACAAGATCCAGCGCGCCCTTTGCCCGCGTAGCAGCCGGGGATTGCCCCATGCCGTCGCGAATAACCTTCCCGCCGCCGAATTTGGCTTCTTCACCGGGAACCGTCAGGTCGCGTGAAATTTCGATCAGAAGGTCCGTATCGGCAAGCCGGATGCGATCGCCCGTCGTAGGACCGTAGAGGTCGGCGTATTGGCGACGTGGAATCTTCATCTTGCTCTCCCATGTAAGGCAGAACCACGTTGATCCAACTGCGCGCGTGCAACGAGGGCCGCCCGAGCCGCGCGTTGCGCGCGCAAGGATCAACGTGGGTTCTGCCCTCCAAACCCTCGATCTACTGCAGCCGTCAGAGCCCGCTCACGCACTTCCGGATCATCCAGCTTGCCGTTCACCAATCCATTGATCCCGTAGGCCACGCGGTTACCGCCCAGGGCGACCAGCGTCACACGTTTCGACTCACCAGGCTCAAACCTCACCGCAGTCCCAGCCGGAACTTGAAGACGGAACCCATAGCTCTTCTCCCGATCAAACGTCAGCGCCGGATTGGCCTCGAAAAAATGGCAATGCGAGCCGATCTGAATCGGACGATCGCCGATGTTGGACACAGTTAAATCAAGTGTCGGTCGGCCGTGCAACGCGATGATGTCGCCTTCGCCGAGAATGATTTCGCCGGGGATGACCGAAACCGATTGTCCGACAGGCCTTTTTCGTCCCCGCTTCGCCTTGCCCCTTTCAATCCGTTTTCTCATGCGAGCGATCTCCGCGTTCGTAGCCACCTTGAATCACGACCCCACGGTAGGCATGCGTTGGATTCTTTACCGCAAAACAACCATCCTGCGCACCTTGGACGGCAAATACATCATGGGCCCGACCCTGCTCCCGAGCACCTTGTCCTGCAGCAAGACCGCACTCAAACCATTCGCGCTCCAACTGTGCACGAGACTTTCCCTCAGCACATCCGCCTGCCAACATCACGAGTCCGATCAACGGACAACCGGCAGCAATCAGTCGCTTCCACCTAACGAATCGGCTCATGAACCGTTACCAGTTTCGTGCCATCCGGAAAAGTGCCCTCGACCTGCAGCTCCGGTATCATTTCAGGCACACCGGGCATGACGTCCTTGCGAGTCAGTAACGTGGCGCCATAGCTCATCAGGTCCGACACCGACTTCCCGTCCCGGATCCCCTCCAAAATCTCAGCCGTGATGAACGCGACGGCTTCCGGGTGGTTGAGCTTCAGCCCCCGCCCCTTGCGCTCCTTTGCCAAACTCGCCGCGACATAGATCAACAGTTTCTCCTGTTCACGGGGTGTCAGATGCATGTCCGAACCTCGTCAACCTTCATTTCTCATCCGCTTTCAAAACCATCGGCGGCTGGGCCAACACTTCCTTCGCATCATAGAGATCGCCTACAGCAGGTGGCTTGGAGCCCTTATACATCGTCACCGTTATCGATGTCCGCCGGGACAGCGCCAGCACATCGGCGCGCTGTGCTAAGTGAAAGAAGTCATAACCTTCCCGCAACGTCAATTCTGCGCAGCGCCGCCGCAGGTAGGTGTCCAACTGCTCCTGCGAGGTGAACGAGCTGACACGATACTCGACGCGATAGACGTTCTCCTTGAGCTGCTGGACCTCATCCTTCTCGGCGCCAGCCAGCGGAGTGTAATTTCCGGTTGCACAAGCGCTGATGAACAAGATGGACAACGCCAGAGCAATGCCGTAAGCGCACGTACCCTTCCCCACATTCCGTAACATCGCCGCTTTCTTTTTTCTCATTCGCCTACTTTCGCCACCATTGCAGCGCGGCTCAAGCAAAGCATAGTAGCCAGACCAGGGAATCAGTTCAACAGCCGATCTCCCCCCTGTTGCACTGCGCCTGTTCAAAATAGGCGAGGTGGCCGGCATGGTTTCCACTGCCCATCAACGGAGCACGTTTCGATCGTATAGTCTGCGAGTAGGTAAACAACGCGCTGCATCTCGCTTCACAGGGTTGGAGACTACGCTCCAGAACCGTGAACCAACCTGGTTTAGAAACCGTTCTGCACCCTGGTCGTTGCAGATAATGCCCCGCTCTTCTACAAGACTAACTGCAGCTTGACCTGCTCATGGGTCAATTCTCCCGCACGCCCCGCCGCCACACCGCCCTTCTTCCGATTTCCCCACTCCCTTCTTGGCACAAAAAAACGTCGAGAGTGGTGTCGGGGTGGCTTCATATGCGCCGGTCCAACGAGAGTCTTCTGAGGCCGCGCGTTGCGCGAGCAGGAAGACACCTAGACGCCGCTTCTACACAGTCAGGTGCTGCCGCACATCTTCTGCACTCAACTCTGATGACTTTCCCGCCGCCACCACCGCCCCTTTGGCCATGACCACGTAACTGTCCGCAAGCCTCGCCGCGAAATGCAAGCCTTGCTCGACCAGGACGATGGAGAACCGGCGCGACGTCTTGAATCCGATGATGACGTCTTCGATTTGATCAACAATAGAAGGCTGGATTCCCTCAGTTGGTTCATCTAGCAGTAATACTTTGGGATTTGACAGCAAGGCACGTCCGATGGCCAGTTGCTGTTGCTCCCCGCCGCTCAAAACACCGCCCGGCCTCTCCAGAATTTGTGTGAGCTTGGGAAACAAGGCCAAGACTTCGTCGAAGGCGGCTTTTTCTGAATGTCCGTTCACTCCGTTCCCGCGCGCCCAGTACCCCAATTGAAGATTGTCACGGACCGTCAAATGCGGAAAGATCTCCCGCCCTTGCGGCACATAGGCGAGGCCGCGCTTGGCACGCCGGTCGGTCGGTTCCTTGGTGAGGTCCATTCCATCGAAGAGAACTTGTCCGCTGCGCACCGGCAACAGGCCCATGATGGCTTTGAGCATCGTCGACTTGCCGACTCCGTTGCGGCCCATGACACAAGCCACCCGGCCAGCTTCGATCTGGAACGAGACGTTTCGCAGGATATGGCTTTCGCCGTAATAGACGTTAATCTTCTCAAGCTGCAGCATAGGTAACCAAGGAACGTTAGGGATTTGTTGATCTGTCGATTTGCTGAGCTTCAGATCGGTCAATAGATCATCAGATCAATATATTCTGCACTTCCGTTTCTAGGGGGCCACCTTCTGACGACCGAGATAAATTTCCACGACACGGGGATCGGCCTGCACTTTTTGTACCGGCCCTTCGCAGATGACGGTCCCTTCGTGCAACACCGTCACGATGCGCGCGATCTGCCGCACGAACTCCATGTCGTGCTCGATCACGATAATGGCGTGTTTTTCCGCCAACGACTGGAGCAACCGCCCAGTCTGTTCGGTCTCTTCGTCGGTCATACCGGCCACCGGTTCATCGACGAGCAGCAATTCCGGATCCTGCAATATGACCATCCCGATCTCAAGCCACTGCTTTTGGCCGTGAGACAGTGACCCCGCACGACGTGACGCCTGCTCTTGCAGGCCGATAACCTCCAAAGTCCGGTCGATGTGTTTCCGCTCTGCCGCCGTCGACTGGCCAAGCAATGTCGCCAGCACGCCCTTGCTGGGTCGGCTCAGCGACAGATCCAGGTTCTCCCAGACGGTGAGGTTGCCATAGATCGACGGAGCTTGGAATTTTCGTCCGATACCGAGTTGGGTGATCTCATACTCCCGCATGCCGATGAGATCCTGGTCCTTCCCGAAGATCACCCGCCCAGCCGCAGGCTTGGTCTTCCCTGAAATCACGTCGAGCAGCGTCGTCTTACCGGCGCCGTTCGGTCCGATTACCACCCGCAGTTCACGATGGTTGACGATGAAGTTTAAGTTGTTTAACGCCTTGAAGCCGTCGTAATCGACGGTGACGCCTTCCAAATACATGATAGAGCCATGCTCCGTCATGCCTGCTTCTCCTCGACCGGGTCGGTCTTTCGCAGACGGCCGGTCCAGCTCACAAGCTTCTCGCTCATCGTCCCGGCTACTCCCATCACCCCGTCGGGAAACAACAACACCACGGATACGAACAGGCCGCCCAGAAAAAACGGCCACAGCTCGGGAAAGTGGTTCGTCAGGATGCTGCGTCCCAGGTTCACTCCGACCGCGCCCACAATTGCCCCTACCAATGTGCCGCGTCCTCCCACCGCGACCCAAACCACCATTTCCAGCGACGGCAGGACTCCCATCTGTGCCGGCGTAATGATGCCCACCTGCGGCACATAGAGAATCCCGGCCAGTCCCGCTAACGCAGCCGATACCACAAAGACGAACAGTTTATAATTCACCGGCGAGTAGCCTGAAAACAGCACACGCTGCTCGCTGTCGCGGATGGCTACCAGGACTCGGCCCGCCCGTGAGGCGACGATCCAGCGGCAGAGCCCGTAAGCCCCGCCCAGACACAACACCGTGAGGACATAAAGCGCGAGTTGCGTGCCGGGCTCCGACAGACGAAACCCCAGGATCGTCTTGAAGTCCGTGAGGCCGTTAGTGCCCCCAAGATTCGTTTCATTCCGATTGAAGACCAGCCAGGCCATGAGGGCCAAGGCTTGCGTGATGATCGCGAAATAGACGCCTCTGATACGGCTACGGAAGGCAAGAAAGCCGAACATGAGCGCAAACATTGCGGGCACGAATACTCCGGCGAGAACGGCAAGCGGAAAACTATAAAAAGGCTTCCAGAAGAGGGGCAATTCCTTGACCTGATTCCACACCATGAAATCCGGCATGTCGCTGCCGTACACACTTTCGCTTCCGATCGTCAGCATGAGATGCATTCCCATGCAATAGGCGCCCAAACCGAAGAAGACGCCCTGGCCGAGGCTGAGGATGCCCGTGTAGCCCCAGATCAGGTCGAGGCCGAGCGCCAGGATGGCAAAGGCCAGAAATTTCCCGAATCGGTTCAGCGCGAAATCAGAAAGATGCAGCCAGGAATCCTCCGCCGGCAGCACATTGAGGACGGGAAGCACGAAGAGGAGGATGAAACCGGCGACCCAGAAGGCCGCGTTCTCCCGACCCGCCTGCGGGATCACACTTGGCTCAGGCGTCGGCATGCCGTCCCTTTATGGCAAACAATCCGGACGGTCGCCGCTGCAAAAATACAATTACCAGCACCAAAATCAAGACCTTCGCATAGACAGCGCCAAAACTTGGTTCCATCAATTTATTCAGCCCGCCGATTCCCAGGGACGCGATGATAGTTCCGGCGAGTTTGCCGACGCCGCCCGTGACAACGACCATGAATGAATCCACGATATAGTTTTGTCCGAGTCCCGGCTCGACGTTCCCCACCAGCGTTAAGGCCCATCCAGCCACACCGGCCAGACCGGACCCGAAGGCAAAGGTGTAGGCGTCCACTTTCCTGGTGGGAATTCCCAGACAGGCGCTCATGTTGCGGTTCTGCGTGACGGCTCGCACCCGTAGCCCCACGCTCGACCGAAACAACAACGTGTATATCCCGGCGACACAGAGAATGGACAGCCCGATGATGAACAGGCGATTGAAGGGCAGGTACACGCCCACCATGACTTGCGCACCACCGTTGAGCCATGCCGGTGCGGAAACCGCCGTCAAGTCACCGAAATAGATGCGCGCCGCCTGGATCAGGATCAGACTGACGCCCCAGGTCGCCAGCATCGTTTCGAGGGGGCGACCATAGAGAAACCGAATCACGGTCGCCTCCATAATCCAGCCGAACAGCGCCGCGGCAAGAAAGGAAGCGGGAAGGGCTGCCAGATAGTAGGAGTCGAACCAAGCCGGAGGGAAATAGATTTTAAAACATTCCTGCGTCACAAATGTGGCATAGGCCCCGATCATCATCAATTCGCCGTGCGCCATATTGATGACGCCCATGAGACCGAAGACGATCGCGAGGCCGAGCGACATGATGAGCAGGATGGAACTCAGGCTGAGGCCGCGGAACAGGGTTTCGATCGCCGTGGACCAGACATTCCAGGCCTCGATCCGGTCTATGGCTGTCCCAGCCGCCTCAGCAACCGTCTTCTGCTGTCCCGTCGCTTCCGGTTCCGTCGCCGCCTGTACCAATTCCTGTAGTGCAGGGATGGCATTCTGGCTGCGCAACTCGCCGAGTTTCGCCGCGGCCTGGGCCTTAATCTCCGGATCGTCGGAAGCGAGCCTCAGCAATTGTGTCGACTCATTCATCGCGTAGCGGACCCAGCGATGGGCTTCAGTGGCGGCCGCAGATTCCAGCCAAGGAATGGCCACGGCTCGCCCGCTTGCGCCGAGATCGATGGCAGCCGAGCGCCGCGTATCGGCCTCCGGGCTGGTTAAGCCGGCCCGGTTCTTCCATACATCGGCAACCGGCTTGATCGCGAAACGGAGACTTCGGTCCGCATTCGCACGCAACTCCTCCAATCGAGGCAGGAGGGTCGCGTCACCCTGTTCGATCAGGACAAAGACGGCATGCTCTCGTTTCGCCTCCTCGTCGCTTGCCAGGTCTGCCAGCGCCTGCTCCAGTACGAATGGAGGAGAATCCTTGTGAGCATCCGTCGCCAGACTATCGGTTACCGCCCACAACAAACAGCACAGGGTCAGCGCAATCCCGATCGCCGCCCTCATTTGCAGCTCAGCCTCATCGCCATGTGACAGCGCTTCCTCTCCGCATCACCCTTTCTTATAGGTCCCTTGATGCTTCACCCAATCGCAGCCCTTCTCCGGATTCGTGTATTCGCTCCAAGGCTCCGGCTTGACCAGGCCCTTAGACCGCCAGACCGCTTTGAACTGTCCGTCTTTGAGAATTTCGCCGATCAGCACCGGCTTGTGCGTATGGTGGTTCGCCTCATCCATCACAATTTCCCCGCCCGGCGCGAGAAATTTTTGTCCGTAGACGGCTTTGCGTACCGCATCCACATCCATGCTTCCTGCCTTTTCGACCGCTTGCTTCCAGACATGCACCCCGAAATAGGCGGCCTCGATCGGATCGTCGGTGACACGCTTGTCGCCGTCCGGAAGATTGTTCTTCTTACAGTGCGCTTTGAAGTTCGCCACAAACTGTTTGTTCTGTGGCGTGTCGACGCTCTGAAAATAGTTCCAAGCCGCCAGATGGCCGACCAGCGCCGTCTTATCCATCCCGCGCAGTTCATCTTCCGCGACGCTGAACGCCATGATGGGCGCATCTTCGGCGCGCAATCCCTGATTGGCAAATTCTTTATAGAACGGCACATTGCTGTCGCCATTGATCGTGCTGATGACGCAAGCGCCACCGCCGGCGGCAAACTTTTTGATCTTTCCGACGATGGTCTGATAATCCTGGTGATGAAACGGCGTGTATTCCTCCATGATATTCGCTGCCGGCACCTTCTTCGCCAGCAGCATCGCCCGGAGAATTTTATTCGTTGTCCGCGGATAGACATAGTCGGTTCCAAGCAGATAAAATTTCTTGTATCCGCCACCGTCCTTGCCCATTAGATATTCCACCGCCGGCACTGCCTGCTGGTTGACTGCCGCGCCGGTATAGAACACGTTGCGGGAGCATTCCTCGCCCTCGTATTGGACAGGATAAAAAAGCAAGCCGTTGTGTTTTTCGAACACAGGCAATACGGATTTCCGGCTGACCGAGGTCCAGCAGCCGAATACGGCCGCCACTTTATCCTGCACCAGCAATTGTTTGGCTTTTTCCGCAAAGAGGTCCCAGTTGGACGCGGGATCGACGATCACCGGTTTGAGCGGGCGCCCTAGTACCCCGCCCTTCGCGTTGATCTCTTCCACCGCCATCAGCACCACATCCTTCAGGGACACTTCGCTGATCGCCATGGTACCGCTGAGCGAATGCAACACCCCGATCTTGATCGGCTCTTTGTCGGCCGCATAGGAGAGTGCCCAATGGTTGAGATTGCCGAGCAGGGCTGCCACTCCAATCCCCGCTGCGGTTCTTGTACTTTGCAGCAAGAATTCGCGCCGCGATGGCGAGCCGTCGCTGGTCTTCTCGAACGTGGTCTCATCCGCATTCTGTCTTGACTGTGAATTCATCTTCGGCTCCTTTCGCCGCCTCGTCTTGGCTAGAAGTTGTACCAGGTCGAGAGCATGAAATTATCCCCGGCAAAATGCTCATGGGTGGACCATTCGGTCATGAGGTGATTCCACTCGAGGGACGCGTATAAGTCGCCCCAGATATGGCGCACCGCCGTTACATAGGTTCGATGATTCAGAATATATTGAGTATCCGGCCCGGCGCTGGTTCCGAGCAGATCGGAATTCAGCGGATTATCGAACCCATAGCCGGCGATCAGTGTCAGTCCGCGATCGTACGCATAATCCAGCTCTCCCCACCCGACTACGGTACGGATCGCCTTGCCTGTACCCAGATTTCGCTCCTGGCCGTAGCGGAAAAATTCCACGCCCAGCGCCTGTCCATACGCGATTTCACCGGTAAACCTCAGCCGGTTGGTCAACGGGACGGCGAGTTCCGCCCCTACAAGGTATGAATTGATGTCGTTGCCGGAGGGGATTCCACCGGCCGTCGGCGCGGATCTGTAATACCGAAAGGCCGCGTTGAGCGCCACCATGAAACCCGCTTGCTCACCCGTTCCCATGTAGGCGAACCGGGTTCCGACATAGGGCATTTGCACCGGGTCGTTGAAGGCATTTTCGGAACAAGCGAATCCGCTGCCTCCGCAACTTCCCGGCACCGCAGCCGCCGCGCCCGCGCCCTGGAAGGTACGCCGTTGAGTCTGTGGCTGGATGGCGGATAGACCGCGCTCGAATCGCATGACCGTCAACAAGCCGCTGACATGGTCGGTGAATTGATGTTTCAAGGTGACCTGAGGAAGACGCTGCCACAGATTTCCGTTGTACCCCATGATGGAAAAATCGATCAGGTTGGGATGGGAGGACATGATGGGCGTCCAATCCATACCGGCCGTAAGGGTGGTGCGATTGTTGTTCGGAGAATATTTGACGTTCGCCAAACGCAGGCGAGGTGAGATATTGCCGGCATTGTCCGTCTGGCTGTAAAAGTCCGCTTCCACGACGCCGGTCAGAGTGTGCTTCCCATCCGTCCGATCGGCACGAAGTCCGAATACACTATAGCGGGGGTTCAACGTTGACGAGGCATTGCTGCTTTTCCCGGCCGCGGTCGCATAGCCGTTGAATTGACCGGGGTCCAGCGGGTTGGTATTCCTGTTGCTGTAAATCGCATCCAATTCAATGCGACCGTACGGTACGATGCTGCCCTTGCCTTCACCGGCAAAAGAGGGCGTCACACAACCTCCGCAGATCACTACGGGCGGCTCTTCCACCTCCCGACTCAATCGGCCGGCTCCAGCCGCCTCTCCAGCACTTTGTTCCTGCGCCTCCACCGGCGCCACGATGGCGACGGCGGCTATCACGATCGCACCAAGTATGATTCCTCCAGGACCTCGTCCTTTTATCTTGATCATCCCGCCGCCCTCCCGGTTACGAATGGTTCGTCCGTCACAGACCGGAACGGGGCGATACGCAAAAAAAACGCCCTTCCGGCCCAATCGTTGGACCAAAAGGACGCCATTGTCCTCTTCCTATCAATGTGTGCGACTCAGTTAGAACGTCGTTGTCCTAAACATTGGGCGCGCACCGGCCTGTATACGCCTCCTGTCATACCTTGTCAAGAAGGCTGAGGCGTCCATTCTTCGTCCTCTGCTGGTTTTCACTGTGGTACACTGCGCTCGTTCATACGATGTTCGTCTCGAAGGAGGGCGCTTGCATGTATCGGCGCTGTACCCGCGTTTTGGTTTTGTGCTTCACCCTGATCGTCCTCGCTGGAGGCTGCAGGACCGGGGCACAACTCGACGTGATGATCCTGGAATCCGCCCAGGGCGCAGTGTATCTCGAGCGTATTCCCACACGCCAATTCCAGGCAACCCATCCCATTCGCCTTCCTCCCGAGTTGATCGCGCAAAGTTTGCAAGGCGTGCTGATCCGTGAAGCGAAAGGACTTCTGCAAACTTTCAGCAAGAACCAGAAGCCGATGGTTCCTGCATTCTCACCGGGCGATATCGCTTTTCTTGCGCCCGCCATTGCGAACGGGTTGAGCCAAGCAGCCGCTGATCAACAGGTCGCATTTCATGTCGCACAGGCAGGAGAAGCAGGCTTTAGGGAACGCGCTGGCGCTGGCATCGGCTCGTCGGAATCTCCGCCACACCCTATCCCGGAGGACAGAACCGCAGGCAAACTGTTCGTGTATGGAAGATCGCTGTACGTCACATTGCATCAATTTCGCTATCGGGCTGAGCGAGCAGACAACGTCAGCATGCCGAATCGCCGGCTCCCGGAACCCACCGGCTTGAGAAACCGCACGGTACTCTTCATGCCGGAATCGGCGCTTCGGCCGGACATCTATGCACCGGCCTTTGCCGCAGATGAAGGGTTCACCACCCTCGTCATCGACTATGATGCCCTTGCAAAATTTCCTGCCCAGTCGATGGAGCTCCAATCTGCGCCACAACCGGGCGCAGCGCAATCTCAACCATCTCAAACCAATACCCCTACGTCCCCTCCATTAAAAGACGATGTTCGGGAGATTAAAGAACACATGAAACGGAAAGAAAGAGAAGTAGAGGAACTGCGGAAGGAACTTCAGGACATCAAACGTCAACTAGGCGTTCCGCAGACCAACCGCAGCAGAAAGCCGTAACATGACTGGCTTCTGGAATGAATTCGGCAGACCGTAGCTTCTTAGTTTCTGGTTCTATCGGCTCGATCTTCAATCTCACCCGCCAGCAGAATCGCTTCGGCAATCTCACGCATAGACTTGCGAAGGTCCATGCTTTGCCGCTGAATCAGCTTGAAAGCCTCTTCTTCCGACAGCCGCTTCGAGCGCATCAAGTACCCTTTGGCTCGGTCGAGAAGCTTGCGAAGTTGCAATGCCTCCTGCATCTCGAACGACTTCTCGACCAGAGTCGTGTGCTCAATGGAAATCGCGGCCTGATTGGCGATGGCCTGCATCAACTTCACATCCTCAGTCGTAAAGGTATGCGGCTTGGAAGTATACGTATTGATGACCCCGATAGCTTTCTCCCGCATCAGCATGGGAACACACAATAGTGAACAGAGTCCTTCCTTTGCGGCCATGTCCGGATACATGTAGGAGCCTTCTTTCGTGACGTCCGGCACGATAATGGGCCGGCGATCTTGCACGGCACGTCCGCTGATGCTCTGGCCGATCTTCACATTCGGCTTGCGCCGGTACTGTTCGCTTAGACTTTGCGTGGCCGCGATGCGCAGTTCACCCGTCGCCTGATCCAGCAGGATGATGGAACAAATCTTCGAGCCCATCATTTGCGCCGTCATCGTCACGATCAACTGCAACACATCCTCGATCAACCGATTTGATGATACGGTTTCGGATACTTGAGACAGCGTGTCGAGTTGCAGGACTTTGCGTGTCATCTGGTCATATAGCCGGGCATTCTCAATGGCCCCGCCCACCTGCGCGGCGATCGTCGAGAGAAGCGCCAGTTCATCCGGTCGATATCTGCGCGATCGCTTGTGTTGCACGTTGAAGACGCCAACGACTTCCTGCTTGGCCGTAATAGGAACCGACACAAAGGCCTGATAGCGGTCTTCGGGGAGATTGTGAAAAAATTTGAACCGCGGATCGTCACTGGCACTATTCGGAATCACCACGCGGGTCCGCTCTCTTGCCACCCAGCCGGTGATTCCTTCACCGAGCCCGATGGTGATGCGTCCGATCAGCTTGGGATGAGGATTTTTGGAAGCCCGTAAAATGAGTTCATCCCTCCCATCGGAAAGAAGGTACAGCAGGCAGGCATCGGCCTTCGTCACTTCCACGACCATATCGACGATGTGCCGGAGCACCGCTTCAAGATCAAGCGTGTTGCTGATCGACTCGCTGATGCGATGCAGGACATCGACCTCACGCGTTTTTTCGCGCAAGGACTGCTCCAGCTGGACGACCGTACGCTTTGCAGCCATTCAACGCCTAATGGAACCGATTTTTGATGAAGGCAGCATTCCGAACCACGCGCGGACCCTGGATTTGTCCAAAGGAACCACCCGTACCAAACCGATCCGTTCCGGTACCACACAATGGATGGTTCCCGCCGATACCTTTTTATCCCGCTGCATGGCGTTCCACAACGCGCTGAACGTTACGCGCGGCAAACGAGTCGGCAAGCCGACTGCGCTCACCAGAGCTTGCAATCTGGTCACTACATCTTCACCGCACAGACCGAGATGCCTCGCAAGATCCGCCTCATATACCATCCCAATTGCCACCGCTTCACCATGAACCAATCCGCGATATCCTTCCATAGATTCCAATGCATGGCCGATGGTATGTCCAAAGTTCAAGATTCGACGCCGGTCGGACTCGCGCTCATCCTCGGACACGACCTGGGCCTTGATCTCGCATGACCGATTCACAATCTGTGCGACGGGTTCTTCATCCAGTTTCAGGATGGACTCGATGTTCCGTGCCAGATATTCAAAGAACGCCTCATCTGCAATGACGCCGTACTTGATAACCTCTGCAAGCCCAGCGATCCATTCACGCGGCGGTAATGTGGTCAGTGCCGCGGGATCGATCAAGACAGCAAGCGGCTGATTGAACGCGCCGATCAGATTCTTTCCCTTTGGATGATCAACACCGGTCTTCCCGCCGATGCTGGAATCGACCTGAGCTACCAGGCTGGTCGGAATCTGCACAAAGGGAATGCCCCGCTGATAAATAGCCGCCGCGAACCCGGTCACATCTCCGATGACGCCTCCACCCAGCGCCACTAACGTGGAGGTGCGTTCGAATTTAGCATTCACCAGCGTATCCATGATCATTTCAATGGAGCGCAGTGTCTTCGTCCGTTCTCCGGGAGAAAGCACGATCGGAACGACGGTGTATCCGGCAGCCTTCAACATTCGGCTTACCCGCGTAAGATAATGCCCCGCGAGATTCCGATCGGTGACGATTCCCACCTTCCCGAGGCATCCGAGTCGGGCCAGTTCCACTCCAATGTCGAGGAGCAAATGCCGCCGGATAACGATGGAATAACTTCGCGCACCAAGTTCTACATGGACAGTCTGTTGAGGCATGTCGGTCTGCGGAGGCGTCATAGTGAACGAAGCAGGGACCGTCGCGCGGGCGGGATCGTGGTTCACCATGCCGGCTGGCGAGAGGAAGCCCGAAAGAACGCCTTTAAAACAGCGAGGAAAAACTTTCCATGGGATTCGCCCCCATTGCGATACCGTGCGATCGTCAATGGAGGCGATTATTAACTTGCCAGGATAAGAACTGTCAAGTTGTGGATCTGACGATCGTCGGGGTCAAAAAGATCAACAATTCTTGCTTGGAGACATTCTCGGTCTTGCTTTTGAACAGCCACCCTAATACGGGTACTCGCGACAGGTAGGGAATCCCTGCTACGTTATTCGATTGCGTATCAACGAAAACACCACCAATGACCATCGTTTCCCCGTCGCGCACCAGCACCTGAGTGGTGGCTTCCCGACGATCGATGCTCGGACCGGCGGGATTACTCCTCGCGCCGACGGCATTGCGAGTGGCCCGCACTTTCATGAGAATCTGCTTGCCGATCTCCTTCGGATCGCGGGAAGTGATCTGTGGAGTCACATTCAATTCCAAATTGGCATCCACAAACGTGGTTTGTGTTCCTTGTAGTGACGTCGTTTGAAATGGGATGGATTCTCCCTGCGCAATTTTGGCGTCTCTTTTGTCCAAGGTTGTAATCTTGGGAGCTGCGATGACCTTAGTTAAGCCGAGCAATTCACCGGCCGACAATCTCACATCCAGCATCGCGCCATCAGTTTTTCCAATCGAGAACCCGGCGCCAGGCACCGACGGCAAACCCGGATTGGCCGGCAGATTGATCAGAAAGTCTGAGACTTGTGCCCCGAACGACCCGGTAGTCCCGGTCTTGAACGCTGAAGTTCCGCTGGCGTTACCCAGCTGATTGACATTTTGAATTCCCCACTGGACGCCCAGCGAGCGCGTATAGGTCGTGTCTGCCTGAACGATTCTGGCTTCGATCTGCACTTGCGGCACTTCGAGGTCTACGCCATCCAATAATTGCCTTAAAACCTCCAGTTTGGATTCCGTGTCGCTGATAATGAGGGCATTGCTCGCCGCACTGACCGTCATGGTCCCTCGAGGGCTCAAATTCTGCCGCAGCGATGTCTGTACTTCCAGCGCGTTCAAATTGCGGATGTAGAACACTCGAGTAATGATCGGCTCCGCCTTAGCCTTGGAATCTTTGGCTCGGGCTTCTTCGTCTTGTTGCTTGGCAATGTTTTGCAGGGTATCGACCCACACAATGTTTCCCTGGCGGATCATACCGAGCGCGTTCATCTTCAAAAGCATTTCAAGAGCTTGATCCCACGGCACATTCGCCAACTTCATCGTAATTTTGTTCTTAACACCTTCACCGACCACGATGTTGAATCCGCTGACCTCAGCGATCAACCGCAGGACGTTGCTAATGTCGGCTTGTTGAAAGTCGAGTGAAATACGACGGCCGATGAATCTCGAGGGGCCGTTCACCACCTCATTGTCCGGCCTTTTCTCTTCTTTTTGAAAGGACTCAGCCGTCAGTTGGATGGGCCGAGCATGTAATAGCGCCTTGGGCGACTTGCGCGAGACCAGCATTGGATGAACTGCTGTTTGCTTTTCTCCGGACAACCAAGCGTTCTCCGCCTTGGAGGTTGGGGATAGGGTGGAGCCATGGGTAACCGGTTTGGCATCATTTGCTACGGCGATCGGTTTAGGCTCCAGCGTGAGAATCAGCCTGCCGTCCATCGATTCGACGGTACATTCGACTGGCTGCGTCAAATCGAGAACCAGACGCACTTTATCCGGATGGTATCCAAACCGAACCTGCGACAGGAGGGGATGATGGATTGGCAAGTGTGATTGACGGAGATCGGACTCGATATGGGGCATATCGAGAACTACTCGGCGATCTCCGATCCTCTTTACCGTATGTGAGAACCGCCCGTTGCCGGTCAAGATCAGGGTCATCCGGCTCTCCTCCGGCTTGGCTTCCACCTTCATCAACACAGTCGCAGGTGGAACCAAGGCCCGGCGTGCTGTGTCGAATCCTGCCTCTTCCGATGGAACCGGCGAGATTTGCGCTGAGTCCCCCGCAATCCCGACATGTCCATCTGCTTCTCCGGACGTGGCAGGCTGCACATACCCGGCAAAGCTCAGAAGCCAGGCCATCACGACCATACTCAGCAGCGGGCGAACACCAACCTGTGTCTGTTTCATTCTGTACCCTCTTTCGGGTGCAGGAGCTTGACGTACTCCCGCTCCTGTTTATTCCCGTACACGTCCGTGAACCGCTCTTGAACGATGATCCCTCGTTCGGTGATCGAACTGACTACACCGTTATTGGGTCCGATCCTGGTTCCGCGCCGAATGCTGTAACCTTTGCCGTCCGGAGTCTGGACCATGGCGGTGTACCCGTAGTTTCCCCAAATTACGCCGATCAAGCTCAGTTCGGTGAGCCCGACACGCTGAAGCGGAGGAAGATTGGAGTCGGACTCTAGAGGCTGGCCAGGCTGGTACATCGGCAAGAATGGGTCGCGGCGCCCCGATGGATCGTAGGACGTGCCGGAGAACTCTGACGATGATAAATCCCCCGCCGGTGGCACAACGGCCTCCGAGGCTGACAGCGATGGCTCGACAATCGGAGGCGGCTTATGTGCATCGGGGAAAGCCGGCACCTTGATGGAATCGGCCTGGCGCATAGCAGCAACTTGGCGTAGATGAGACAGATTCTTCGCCTCGGCGGATGGAGCTATAGCACCGAATACCAGGGCTACCGCTCCGGCAATTGTCACTTGGATGCAGTCCTTCCACCAAGCTTGCATCTTCACAATACTTCCTCTCGCGTTTGAACATGAGCCGGCATACGTCTTACTTCGGCTTCGCCCCGGGTACGGATGGTAGAGAGATTCTCTCCTGCGGAGCGGCATAGGCCACCAGATCGAACACCGTTTGCGTGACCACTCGTCCTTGATCGACGCGAGGCGAGCCGATTCGCACATCTTGGACTGTGACGATGCGAGACAACTTGCTGATCCGATCAAAGAAAATTGCTGCAGTATGGTACCCTCCGGCTACTTCAACGTTGACGGGCATTCGGATGAATAACTTTGATGGGTCCTCCGCTTGCGCACCCGGCTTCCAGAGCCGGACGTCCAATCCCAGCCGAAGGCCAAGATCCGATACTTGCTTGAGCAACATGACCGCTTCTTCCTCAGGCGGGAGGCGCTCTTTTTTTGTCGCGAGTTCAATCTCCAATTGCTTGCTGGCCGCCACAAGTTCGTCTAAATGCTTGACCTTGATCGTCAGATTTTGGATCTCCGTATCCAACTGCGTCACCTGACCTTGAACCATCTCCAGTTCGCCGGTTTTAGGATCGACGACATAGAAGTAGAACCCCACGAGAATCGCCGCAACGAGCAAACCGAGAAGGGTGATTTTTTGGCCTGTCGGAATACTTCGAAGGCTCTCCAGGCTGATGGCATTCAGACTCATGTTAACCTTTCATCGACAGGTCAAGCTTGAACTGATACGTATTCAACTTATTGTCCTGTCCGGCTCGGCTTTCCATCAGTTTGATAGTCCCAAACTGCTCCGTTCTCCGAAGGCTATTCACGAATTCGACCACATCATCGTTTGACATGGCTCGTCCCTCAAGTTCGACGTTGTTTCCCTTAAGACTCATCCTCACGAGCCAGACCTTCAGCGGATTCAGACTCTGGCTGACATGGTCCAAGACCTTGACCGGGCCGGTTCGGCTTTTTTCCAGCTGATCGATAATACGATTCTTGTCTTCAAGCTGCTTCTTCTTCTGTTCGAAGTCATGCACCGCTTTCACTTGTTCTCTGAGCTGTGCAACCTGTTTATCCTTCGTCTGCTTCTCGCTTTGTTTGGCTTGAATCTCTTCATCCAGAGACGACGCGTAATACCAGCAGGTCAGGAGTGTAATCATCATCACGCCGACGCCCAACAATGCTTCAGCACGAACATCCCACTGAGGCTTGGACTTTCGGGTCTTGGGTCCGGTTGCGAGCAAGTTGATTCTAATCATCGGTCCCCCACCGTTCTCAGTGCGAGGCCTACGCCCACCGCAGCAAGCGGTCCCATCTCCATCAGCTGTTCAGGATCGACATCGCACAACGATGTATCAATTTCATTGAAGGGGTTCACGATCTCAACTTCAACGTGCATACGATCTCGAAGCTGTTGGATCAGCCCTTTGACTTTGGCCCCCCCGCCGCAGAGCAATACCCTGGTTATTTCACCGTCCGAAGATGTCGTCTTGAAATAATCAATCGTGCGGGCGATCTCCGACGCGACCTCTGCATTGACGCTTTCAATTACGGATGCGAGCGCATGGTCGTCATGTTCCGGGTCGCCTTTCTTCAACTCCTCCGCTTCGTCGAAGGACACTCCCATTTCGCGCTGTACAGCCTCAGAATATCGATTCCCTCCGAGTGGAATATCGCGCGTAAAGAGAGACATTCCTCCCCGTACGATGTTTACGTTCATCACGCTCGCACCGATGTTGACGAGGGTCGTCGTGTCATCCTGGAAGGCTGGACAGGTAACACCGTACATATTTTCGACAGCGAAGGCGTCCACATCCATGACGACTGGAATCAGTCCTGCGGCTTTCACCAGCTCGGTGAGTTCGTTAATTTTGTCTTTTTTCGCCGCAACCAGGACAATTGACATCTCCCCCTGCTCATCTGAATTCTGCGAAGGCGGCAGTATATGAAAGTCGAGGTTCACTTCATTGATATCGAAGGGAATATACTGTTCCGCAGCGAGCTTCACCTGTCCGTCGAGTTCCTCATCAGGAATCGGCGGCAGAGTGATTTTTTTAACGATAACCGCATGACCAGAAATCGAAATGGCGACCTGCTTCAGCTTGATATGGTGCTCGGCCAGTAGATCCTTGATGGCCGAAACCACCCGGCCCTCGTCCATCACAGTGCCGTCGACGATGACTTCCGGCTCCAATTCCTTGATCGCGAACTTTTGAAGTGTATGGCGTCCGCGATGTTCTTTGATTTGAACTAGCTTGATGTTACTGGACCCGATATCCAGCCCCAGCAGCTGTCTCTGCGGGGAAAACATCGATAGGAAATCGAAATTAGCGAGATGTTTGAGTGAAGCCAGCATGCTCAAGACCTCTTTACGCAACCTCTGTTCGACCCTGCATTACGTGCCTAATTTGCTCGATGGTTTCCGCGGTGTAGAGACGCCAGTTCCGCCAATCACGCGGCGGCCTGGCTATTAACCCTTCTCGTTCCCAACGAAACAATGTGGCACGCGAGATATCGAACATTTCGCAGACCTCATTGGTCTTGCACAGTTTCTTCTTGGACACATCGCTTGCCTTCTTCACATACCGCCTCAAATGCCGCTATTCTCGCGTGTTTCGAGCACACAAAAATAAGTATAGTTGATATAGTCCAACTGTCAAGAAATCGGACAGTCAGAATGAGAAGGAGATGGAACGAAAGAAACTCTGCGATTAAGGTTTTTGAAGATCCCGATGTGTTACGGACACGTCGTATCCGAGGGAAGCAAATCGCTCCTGAAGACGCAATGCAATGGTCACGGATCGATGACGTCCCCCGGTACATCCGATGCCGATATTGAGGTAGCTTCGTTGGTCCCGCTCGAACAGCGGTATCAAAAAAACAAAGAGTCCATACAGTTGTTCGAGGAATTGGCCGGCGGTGGGATCACCAAATACATATTGTTGCACCCGGGCATCTTCGCCCGTCAGCATTTTTAAGTCTGGCACAAAAAATGGGTTTCGAATAAAACGAACGTCGAACAGCAGATCGATATCGTACGGTACGCCGAACTTGTAACCGAACGTGACCAAGGAAATTGTCATGGGCCGGACGGCGGTATCCTGACGAAATTGCCTGATCAGCAGATCACGCAACTCATGCACGGTGATGTCAGAAGTATCGATTACCCGATCCGCATGTTTCCGCAGTTCGCTCAGGCGCTCCCGCTCGAACCTGACTCCTTCCAATACCGGCATGTGCGGCAACAGCGGATGCGGGCGTCGGCTTTCTGAAAACCGGCGAACCAGCACTTCCTCTCGGGCCTCCAAAAACACAAGTTGGAGAGCATGCCCTTGTGTTTTTAGCTCACCCAAAACCTTTGCCAAATCTCCAAAAAACACGCGTTCGCGAATATCGATGCCCAGGGCGACATTCTTAATTTCTCCCCCTTGCTGATGGCACAATTCAACGAAGGTGGGAAGAAGGGCCGGAGGAAGATTGTCGACGCAGAAATACCCGGCGTCCTCGAAAGCTCTCAATGCATGGCTCTTTCCGGATCCGGAAAGCCCGCTGATGACGACGAGATTAAGCGCGGCCATGGGAGGCGCGAGCAGGATCGCGCGCAGGATCGATCAGGGATACTTTCCCGTTTGGCAACCGTTGGAGAACCTGAACATTCCCGGACACGGCATTCATGAACATGAGAACGGCCGTTGGAGCCGTAGGGAGTGCCTCCACGGCATCCTCAATAGTCATTACCTCGAGAGACGGACGAACCACCTCGATTTCATTGCGATCCGAGGTCGAGACCTCGCGTGAGAATGCACGAACGCGAGCCTGATCGCCGAATTTGTGATTAGCCCGACGCTCTTTCAATTTTCGCAATTGCGCATCGAGCTTATCAACGACCTGATCAATCGAAGCATACATTTCTTGGGTCGCCGTCTTTGCTTGCAGACGCCGTCCTTGTATGGCGCCCACAACTTCGGCGACATGGTGCAACTTTTCCACGCTGAGAAGGATTTGCAGCGTACCGAGCTTTAAACCATAGCGGTCCAGCCGTTCCATGCGCCTTTCCACATAACGCCGTAAAGCAGGCGTAACCGCCACATGCCGTCCCGTGATCATCAATCGCATGCCATCCTCGTTTCTCAGGTGCACGACACCTGCAAGTCGCACCTGTTACGATGGTTGTCGTGTGCCTACAAACCGTCCTTCAGGGCTTTTCGAACCTTGTCTTCATCAAAAGAACTTCTTTCGTTGAGTCGCCGAGGGAATATTGTCCTCCGCGCGATATTTGGCCACCGTACGACGTGCAATCAATACTTGTTGGCTGCGAAGTCGGGCGGCGATTTCCTCATCTTTCAGCGGCTTCTGTGAGTCTTCACCGGCAACCATTTTTCGGATCATTTCGCGCACCGTAAGAGATGACAGCATATCAGACGGCTGATCCGCCCGTTGCAGTCCTGCATTGAAGAAAAATTTCAGTTCAAGCATGCCTTGCGGGCAATACATGTATTTGTTTGCCGTCACACGGCTGATGGTCGATTCATGCATGCCAATATCCTCGGCCACCTGCTTCAGCACCAGCGGCTTCAAATGTTGAATGCCTTGTTCAAAAAACCCCTCTTGAAATTTCACAATACTTGACACGACTTTGATGATTGTCTTATTCCGTTGCTCAATACTCCGAATGACCCACTGAGCGGCACGCAATTTATCGTCCAAATAGGCTTTGGTCTCCGCCGAGCCGGACTGACCCGAAGACATCAATTGTTTGTAATATGGGCTGATCCGCATGCGCGGCAGGCCATCATCATTCAATAACACTTCCCACTGATCTTCATTCTTAATGACGAAAACATCGGGCACAATCACATAATTCTGGGTATTCGAAAAAGGTCTCCCCGGTTTGGGTTCCAATCCTTCAATGATTCGAGTCGCCTGGAACACATCGTCCACTGAAATGTTCAGTGTCTTCGCTATTCGGCTGTATTGTTTTTTTTCTAGATCCTTCAAGTGATGAATCACGATCGATTCTAAAACCGATGCCTTCAGCACACCAGGGCGCGATCCCAATGACCCTATCTGGCTTCGGCCGAGAAACCTTAGTTGCAGCAAAAGGCATTCCGAAAGGTCCCTCGCCGCCACTCCGGTCGGATCGAACCCTTGAACGTCTTTAAGAACGGACTCCGCCTCGGCCATGGAATAAGCCGTGCCCACCACCAGATCATCCAAGGTCATCCTCAGATAGCCGTCATCATCAAGGTTGCCTATGATGAGACGCCCGATGGCTTTCTCACGGTCCGAGAGTCCTGATAAGGACAGTTGCCAGACGAGATGGTCCTCCAATGAGGTAGCCTTCGCGACGGTTTGTTCATAGGATGGGAACTCCTCCTTCGGTGAGGAGCCATACTCCGTTTCTCCTCGTCGCATATCCGTATCGAAGTAATCCTCCCAACTCGATGCAGAAAATTCTTCAGCGTTTTCTCCGCTTTCTGCTGGTTTGTCGTCGCCTTCGCTGCCGGTGGCAGTGGATGTGGTCGGCGGGCTCTCCGATTGTTCTCGGTCAGTTGCCGCCGATTCTTCGTTTTCCTCAGCTTCCGTCACCAGCTCATCCAACAATGGATTTTCCATCAAATGTTGCTGTAGACTCTGCTGAAGTTCCAGCCGGGACAACTGCAACAGCTTGATCGCCTGTTGCAACTGCGGCGTCATAATGAGTTTTTGACTGAGCCGGAGATCCAGTCGCAGTTTCATCCCACACTCGCTCCCTGCCTGCTAGAGGCGGAACCCTTCGCCCAAATATACAGCCCGTGCCATTTCGCTTTTTTCAATTATCCCGGGTGGACCGGCTTCCAGGATCGATCCTTCATTAATGATATACGCTCGATCGGTAATAGAAAGCGTCTCCCGAACATTGTGGTCCGTAATTAATACACCGATCTGCCGTTGCTTCAGACGAATGATGATCTGCTGGATATCGGCCACTGCAATAGGATCGATGCCCGCGAAAGGTTCGTCGAGCAACATAAACGACGGGCTGGTGGCGAGTGCACGGGTAATCTCCAGTCGTCGGCGCTCGCCTCCCGATAGTGCATAGGCCTTGCTCTTTCGAATATGCACCAGATCAAGTTCATTCAACAATGCCTCCACGCGCTCCGTGCGCTTCCCCTTTGAATAGCCCAGCATTTCCAAAATCGCTAGGATATTATGTTCCACCGACAAACGGCGAAATACAGATGATTCTTGAGGCAAGTAACCGATCCCACGACGCGCTCGCTTATACATAGGTAAGTCGGTAATATCATGGCCGCTCAAGGCAATCTGCCCTTCATCAGGCTGGCAAAGTCCCACCATCATATCGAAGATCGTCGTTTTCCCGGCCCCATTGGGTCCGAGCAATCCCACAACTTCACCGGCTCGCACATCGAGCGAGACACCCTTCACTACCTTGCGTCCCCTGAAGCTTTTCACCAACCCCATTGCAGCCAAACGGTCGGCTTCAGCCGGTGGAATAACGCATGGTACGGGCTGAGCCTGAGCCTCGGAGGGCGTCTCGATCATCGCGTGCCACCGGCTTCGCCTTCGATGGTCACCTGAGAATTACCTTCCACAACACTCCGGTCTTCTTCTAGAAACATTGTAATTCGCTTTCCAGATACACGCGTCCCACTTTGCCAGGCAACCGGATCACCGGTAAGAATAATTTTCTTTTCCTCTTCGTAATACTCAGCCTTTTGACATGTCGCGCGCCCGCCTTCTTTTTCAATTCTCACTCGGCCGGTAGCCTCCACCATACGAATGCTTCGATCAGAGACGGTAGGCGGAGCCGCCTTCCCCTCCTGCAGATCCTGCTTGTTCGTACCGGAAATGCTCCTAGCCGTATCCGGAGAGGCTTTGCCGATTTTTCCATTGCGACTGGAATGAAACGATACCACCATATGGTCGGAATGCACGACCAGCGGGCCGCGTGTCAGCACCACCGATCCGTCAAATACTGCCTTGTTCTCCTGATTACTGACGGTCATCGTTCGAGAGGTAATCGTGGTCAGGGGGACAGAATCGGGCTTTTTCGATAGGCTTGCGTTTGCAGAATATGCCACTGGAACCATAAGCCAGAGCCCTACATTAAGAAGCAGGAACCATATCCACGCGAACATCGTCCAAAACCTGAAATTCTTCTGTATCCATTCTTCCGAGCAATCCCCTACCGGTGACCTGCAATCCATGCCCGTTAATTGTGACATGGTCAACGGTCTGGATTTCGTGCCGGGCGTCAGTCCATGAGAGATGATTGGTCGCGATCGTATAGCCGCTCTGAGTTTCAACCACGATCGGTGTGATACGGTTGGAAAGTTGGAAATTCTTCGTCTGCGTATCAAGCGTACCCTCGTCCCCCGACAAAGTGAGTTCTTTCCCTTGGGCACCATAGAGCGTAATCTGGACATTCTTCAAAATCGCACGGCTCTCTTTTTCGAACAAGCGTGCCTGTTCCGCCTGTACCCTCCATTGAACAATATCGCCCCTAGTCTGCGTAAAGGTGAAGTCCTGAATGCGCGCATCCGCCGATTCAGCGCCGACAGCGGTCATCGATCGCGACGAAGACGCTGGATTGGATTGTGTGACGAGCAAATACCCGAGAAATGCCGCGAGGATCACACTGAGAGCAAGCAGACTTCGTCGAATCCAGCGTTCCCACATGGCGAAAAGCTCCTATTTTACAGAGCTTCCATGCTCATGGTCCGTGGCATGATAGTAGCATTCCGCCAATGCCAAGTAAACCTACCGCGGAACAATGACCCATACAAATTGGATTCGAAAGTGTAACGGAGAGCGCGAGGTAAGGGACGGCTCGAATGCCACGACGATATAGAGATCGTCGTGGCATTCGAGCAATTAGTTCTCTGCAGTGGCAGAGTTTTTTTCTGCCGCTTGTTCTTTCTCTTCAGTCAAAGAATCAGGTGATGGCGAGGCCGTAGCCTTTATCTGCCTGGCAACCAACTCAATAGCTACCATTTCAGCGGCATCGCCAACCCGACGACGGGTTCTGATGATACGCGTATACCCGCCCGGCCGATCTCGAAACCGTGAGGCGACATCGCTAAAAAGTTTTGAGACGACCACCTTGCTGCGCAAGAAACTAAGTGCGCGGCGACGGGCCGGCAGACTGCCGTCCTTTCCGAGGGTTATCATTCGATCGGTAAAACCACGAATTTCTTTTGCCTTAGCTTCCGTCGTTTCGATTCGTTCCTGCTCCAAGAGCGAGGTCACCAGACTCCGAAAAAGAGCCCAGCGATGTTTTGTCTGACGTCCGAGCTGTCGACCCTTCTTTTTGTGGCGCACAGTAGTC
>JAJFBJ010000151.1 GCA_020697375.1 Nitrospira sp.
GAACGGTATACGCTTCCTACGGGCGGCGACGACCATGGCTCATGACCGGCTATCAGGCTGCCCGACTCGCGCGCGTCTGGTCGGCTTCGGCGCGAGCGTGAATGCCCGCCTCATGCATCCCTCGATTCATTCTGTCCTGCGCCCATTAAAATAAAACTAGGGCTCTGTCCAGATGTGTCCATCTCCTCCTTACGGTATAAATGATGAGTAGACGCGCGATAGAAGACCCGGCAACCGCCTCGATCTTCTCACAGTTGAACCACCATCCGAATGAAGGAGCAGGCCATGACATACATACCGATCGCGAAATCAGCGGCTATCACTTTCGCAGGGCTCCTCGCGCTCTGTGGTCCCGCGATGGCCGCCGGAGGGACGGCCAAAGGAGAGACCACGGATGAAAAGGGCCAACAGGGAGTCGGATTGAGTTCAGGAGGCTCGTCAAATATCATCATGGGAGGGCCGGAAACAATCATCGGAAAAATCAGTCGCATTCAGGGCGAAGAATATTCCATCAAGGGAAACCGGGGGCAAGATGTCAGTCTTCGGGTCACGAAGGATACCAACGTGATTTGCGCCGGCGGGAAAGGCACCCAGATGTCCACGAGCCGGGAAGGGGCGAAGGAGCACCAGGAGATTCCGCCGACTCCCCACATGCAAGAACAGGCCAAGCAGGGGCATAGTTCCGGTTCCGTCGTGATGCCCAAGGAAACCCAGAAAGAAGTGGGCGCCCTCTCGAAGGACCCCAGCAAAATGAAGGACGTCGTCGGCTCGACCGACCCCAAGGCCAATGAAGATGTGGCAAAGGGATCCGGCTTTGTCGTGGGCAGCAAAGAAGGTTGCGCCTTCAAGGTCGGAGACCAGGTGAAGATCGAAGCATCGGACATGGGGACGGCGACGACGATCCAGCAATTGGCGGCACAAGACTCAGAGTCCCACCGTTAAGCGAACGAGCCGTTGGTTAAGCCCGAAAGCCATCAGTCCATGATGGCTTTCGGGAGACCGCACCATTACGTATGAGAAAACTAGGGTAGATCCTAGTTCCCCGATTGATCCAATCTTCCTACTATCCGCTTATTATGGACTTCTTGCAGCTCACCTCAACGGGAGGGGCCACCATGAACGCCGCCATCGTTATCCCCATATGCTGTGTCTGCAATCGAGTGCGTGAACATCTGCAACCAGCCGCGAAGCAGGAGGAATGGAACACATTAGAGGGGTTTTTGAGGACGCACCATATTTCAAGCGGTGAGTATCGACTGACCCATACCTACTGCCCCGTCTGCGCCGAGCAATTCAGCACCTTAGGCAGGGCCAACGCGCAGACTTCGATCGCTGACAGGGCGCTTTCCAGTCCCACCATCGACGCAGCGGCCGTAATTCTGGATGTGTTCTCGAGCGTCCAAAAGTGCGACCTCGACATGCTCGTGCGGGCCTGCCCGACCTTGACCTGGAACCAAGTCTTTTCGGAAGTAGACCGGCTAAGTCGCGCGGGAAAACTCCGTTTGAATTATCTGGGGCATGGACAATATTCCATCGAACTTCCTGAACATTCCAGCCTGCCTGTCGTGGCGCAGGTTTAAAACCGTCTACGTTCGCCCCTGTTTTCGTCTCCGAGAGTGATTTCCGCCATGACGGGCAAATGATCGGACGCCGTCAGGCTCATGGCCGTGTGATGCGCATGCACCTTTCCCTGCGCCTGTGCCGGCGCGATCCAGATTCGATCCAAGGCCAGCAGCGGCCACCTAGCGGGAAAGGTCTTCGGCGCCGACGGCTGTCCAAAGACTCCCTGCAAGCTTCTCAGCGATTTTCCCCCCAGACACCATTCATTCAAATCACCCATTAAAACCGTGAGTTCTCGTCTGGTGACATCAAGAAGTTCAAGCAAACGTTGCACTTGATGCGTCCGCTCAAGGGGCCAGAGCCCGAGATGCGCATTCAATACCTGGATGGAGCGGCCATTCCAGTTCATATCGACGTCAAGCACACCTCGAGGTTCATGTGCTCCCACAGAAAGATCCCATCGTCTGACCTTCTCCACCGGAAGCCTGGTCAGTAAGGCATTCCCATACTCTCCTTCCGGGCTTGTGCGCACCGGACCCGCGACTTCGGTCATATTCGTCCTGGCCGCCAACCAAGGCAGGATTTGGACCCTATCCGGTCCCCGCACGTCAACCTCCTGCAGGGCCACGATATCGGCATCCATCTCCAGCAGTACTTGCAGAATGCGTCCAGGCTCATAATGCCCGTCCCGTCCAAACCCGCGATGAATATTGTAAGAGGCCACGTGCAGGCGCATCGAGGTGGACCCTCCGCGAAGGAATTCAGGTGGTACCCTGCGCCGGTTGATTCACTGATGAGGATGAGATGGAGGGCCGCCGGACGAGCAGGCGACGCGATAGAAACCAGGCTGACATCCAGGCGCCGGCGATGAGCAGTCCGAGGACCACCACCGCCCCGGCGCTCGGTTTGAGCACCGCTTCCTCCAGGCGGTCCACTAGCGCCGCCATCACCAGAATCCCCGGAGCCATGCCCAAAAAAGTCCCGGCGGCGAAATGCCCGAAAGAGAGAGGCGTCGCCCCCGCTACCAGATTCACCATCGAAAAAGGAGCGATCGGCAGGAGCCTGACCATGAGGATGGCCCACAGGCCGCGCTCAGCAAGGCGCCGGCTCAGGTGGGCGAGCCGGCGGCCGGCCAGTTGTTGCACCCGGTACCGCCCCAAGGACCGTCCTAGCGCAAACAGCAGCATGGCGCTCAGCAATGCTCCGGATAACGCAACGGGAGCCCCCAGCCAGGGGCCGAACGCAATGACGGTGACCACGATCAAGAGCGTAATGGGAATCGCGAACAATCCCCCCAGCATGAATGCGGCCAGCAACGTCAACAACCCTTGCGGGCCCCCCCCCATCGTCTGCAAGGCTCCAACCAGACTTTCCACGTTGACCTGCTCACCCAGCGGCGTCCAGCGCCACGCCGCCGCCATCACCCCCAGGGCGGTCAGAAGGGATACTCCGACAAGCACACGTCGGCCGAGGTATTCGCGTTCCGTATGAGGGATTCCTGCATCCAGAATATCCCCTGCCGCCATGGGACGCTCCGGATCAGCGAGTGAATTCTCCGGGAGCATCGTACCGGCCGCATCGCTATCGTCGAAACAACCGTCCTCCAAGCTGCGCTCTCCACCGCGGAGGGCCTCGATGGCGCCGATCAGGGAACCGGCGCGGCGCAATTCGCCGGCCACCACCTCGGCGCCGACACCGAGATGTTCACCTACCAAGGCGTTGCGGAACGCCGCGATCATGGCGCGCACGTGAGGCTGGGCATGGGACTCGAGCGCAAGGTTGCACTCGGTATCGAACCCCATGGAGCGGTTGGACACATTGGCGGAACCCAGGCAGATAAAGTCGTCATCCACGATGAGCACTTTGCTATGCACATTGATTTTTTCCGCTCCCCCCGTCCCGAGAACGGTCGGAGCGTAGACACGCAGTCGGCCGTAGTGGTCGGCCAGTTGCAAGTCTTTCAACAGCCGGGCTCGCAATGCGTTCATCGTCTGCCGTTCCAACCAGCCATCGCAATTGTGGCGCAGGACCAGGACTACGTCAGGTCCGTTGGGCTCGGAAAGCCGTGCCGCAAGCGCGCGACCGATCGTATGGGCCGTAAAATACTGGGATTCGATGTAAATGGACTGACGGGCAGCCTTGATGCCGTCGAGGTACGCCTGTTGGATTTCCCGGCTCTCAGCCTGCCCTTCGTAGGCCGGTTGGGTCCGCAGGATGCCCACGGAGCATTGCTCGACATCAGAATCCACTGTAGGGGGCCAGAGTTCCGCCACCGGTCGAGGCCCTGGCGGCGGCAGTCGCCGTCCGGTCGCGTTCCGCCAACGGATCCTGGCCAATTCTCCCAACGCGGCAGCCGCATCGCCCGACACCATCATCTGCACATCATGGAAGGGAGCGTAGGGGCTCCCGTCGGCATCCACCCGCCGCGCATCCTGGGAAGCATGCGCCCGCGTATCCCATCTGGATTTCGTGAGGTCCAGCCCGCCCACAAAAGCAATGGTGTCGTCGATGACCACGACCTTCTGATGGTGCGACGCGCCCAGAGGATGCTGGCCGTCAACCCGATAGGAAAATCGGCGATGGCGATTCCAGCCCGGTTGGGCGGTCGGGAGCCATTCGCGTTCCCAGGCGTAGATCATCGCAAAATCCCAATTGAGCACATAGACCCGCAACTTTCGCTTCCGTCGCAAGAGGGCAATCAGAAATTCACCCAGCCTCGTGGGGAAATTGGATCCGGCTCCTGGGTCTCGAACCAATTCAGTCCTGGTATCGAGGTCCCAGCCGACGATCATGATGGATTGCGTGGCCTGAAGCGCCACATCGCGGAAGGCTCGGAAATAGGCTTCTCCGTCGATGAGGAAGGCGGCCTTTTCCACGGCTTCAAGACGCCAGCAATTTCGGCCCGGTACAAGCAATGCCTTGGGAACGGGCTTGGCCTGTTCCGTCGCCCGCTTCTCACGCCCGCTGAACGCTGTTTCACATCGTAGGTCGGTCATCACTCATCGATCAGTTTGAAGATGCGCCATGTCGACCACGACCATACGCGAACCGACCCCTCGCTTCCCAGCTAGTCACATCCCTAGCTGTCGCCCCTGCTCCGAGAGGTTTTCCTAGTGGCCTGGAGGAGCGGTGGAACTTACACTATCCATAAATAGACAGGCACTGTTCAGACGATCGATCAGGGAGGTAAGACCAATGGCCGTAAAATCTTCTGTGGGAGCAGGGCATTCTGTCAGCCGGCACATAGAGGAATGTGTGGAAGCTTGCTTATCCTGCGCACGTATCTGTAACACCTGCGGCGATGACATGATCGGCATGTCTCATCAGGGCGACCAGGATTTGATGACCCGCTGTATTCGGCTGTGCCGCGATTGCGCCGACATTTGTTTGCTGGCAGCGCAGTGGATGGGCCGAAACTCGGCATTTTCAGTGCGACTCTGCGCATTGTGCGCCGAGCTGTGTGAACTCTGCGCGGGAGTCTGCGAGCAACATGCTCCGCATCACCCGCTCTGCGGTGATTGCGCGAAGGAATGCCGACGCTGCGCGGAGCTCTGTCATAAAATGGTGGCGGAATCAGTGCCGGCGGCTTCCGGCACAAGCGCCCCATAAAGGGTTGGACTGGCGCACCGAAATGCCACGACTGAACCAGGCGCCAAGTCGAAGAAGACGCATTCCCCAAAAAAAGGAGCAGACAGACATGAGCAACTACTCCACACATGAAACAAACCGTTGGGCGATTACAGGGATGGTGACGGGAGGGATGGTGGGAGGACTTCTGTTCGGCCTGCTCGTAATATGGTTCAGTCCTGGACCCACTGTAGGACTGGCAGAGGGAGCCACGGAAGCGCATGAGACCATCTCCGGAACGCTCAACATGGTGAATGTGGCGGAGAAGAAGGGCGCGATCACCACCGACCTGGGCAAGGAGGTGGCGTTTCAGATTGCGAAACCCGAACTGTTCATCAATCTCTCCGTGGGCCAACGAGTCACCATCAAGCTGGACGATCAAGGCCGGGCCGTGCGTGTCATGGACAGTGCCGCTCCGGAATTGCCGCCCCCCTCTACTCCTCGATAGCTCTCGCCGTAGTTTCTGAATGAATGCAACTAGGGGTTTTACTAGTATGTAGCTACGATGATCGGCAGTACAAAGCTTTTCCCATAATTGTCAGGCTGTAGACCTCGTCGACTCCGGAGAGACCGTTCGAACGGCCATTCGAATAAGGTTGTTTGCGTCCTTACCACCACCGCTTATGTCACGACCACAAGCATGACCGCCTCCGCCACTTCCCATTGGTTCACCGGCGGGGGAGACATGGCACGTCGCATTCGTACCCATCCTTGGAACAGCTCCCCCTCGGACCGATCGAACAATGGCCGGCGGTCCTGACCTCGACATTGGACATCTGCCTCAGCGCTCAATTTCCCATCGCTATCTATTGGGGCGCCGAGAGGTGGCTGCTGTACAACGACGCCTGGCGACCTATTCTCGGAGATAAACATCCCTGGGCCTCGGGCCGCCCTGCTCGGGAAGTCTGGCCGGAGATCTGGAGTGCGATCGAACCGCTGTTCGACACCGTCCGTGATACCGGTCAAGCGACCAGCATATCCATCCGGATGATCGCGAGTCGTACGTCACCGCTTACCTGTGGGCCGTAAAACAGGGCGTGCGATTTGAAGCGGCGGCGCGTTTCCGCCGTCACGAGGGGGCCTTCCGCCTGTTACGCTCAGTCGGTATGCCGAGCGGCTCGGCCGGCGGAGATTTCAGCGGCTATGTCGGGGCGAGCTTCGATATGACCGACCGCCAAGAGGCCGAAGCGCGTCTACAGCGGTGGAGCGCGGATCTGGAACGCGCCGTCACTGAGAAGACCGCCGAGTTGATACGGTCGCAGGAACGGCTGCGGGCGCTGGCGACCGAGCTGAACTTGACGGAACAACGCGAGCGCCGGCGGCTGGCGACCGAGCTGCACGACCATCTGGCGCAGATGCTGGTGCTGGGGAAATTAAAACTCTCTCAAGCGGCGCGCATGCATCCCCTCCCCGCGGCCGGTCTGGCAGCCATCAAGGAAGTCGAGGAAGTGCTCACGCAGTCCCTCACCTACCGACCTGGCCCCGCCGGTGTTGCATGAGTTCGGGCTGTTGGCCGCGCTGCCTTGGCTGGCGGAGCAGATGAAACGGTACGACCTGACCGTCGCCGTCGAGGTGCCTCAGAACGAGGATCTGCAACTCCCCGCAGACCGCCTCGTGCTCATCTTCCAATCCGTCAGAGAGCTGTTGATGAACGCCGCCAAACATGCTCACATCGATCGGGTGACCGTGACGTTGAAATGGCGCGACCGGGAGTTGCGCATCGAAGTCCAGGACAGAGGCAGGGGTTTCGATCCCGCCGTTCTCGGCGCGGCGGCGCAGCCAGCCTCCACTCGCGGTTTCGGATTATTCAGCATACGCGAGCGGATGCTCGCGCTCGACGGTCGATTGGAGGTGATGGCCTCTCCCGGCCGGGGCACCAAGGCGACGGATCCTTCCCCTCTCGTCACCGGCGCAGCTGGGTGGCGAGGTCGATGCGCCCGTGATGCCTCCGATGAGGGGCCAGAATGCCGGTCTTTCCCTCCCGGCTCAGGCGAACGGGCCGGCCACGACGGAACCGATGCCGCTCCGACCACAGATTCGTC
>JAJFBJ010000246.1 GCA_020697375.1 Nitrospira sp.
GAAAATCAGTTATCCATTGATCGGCGAAATCGAAGCCAAAGGACTGACTCTCGGGGAAATCGAAGAACGCATCAACAAGCAACTCAAGCAGCACATTCAGGATCCCCAAGTGACGGTGATCCTGGAAGCCACGCACAGCTTCCGCATTTTTGTGTTGGGGGAAGTGATGCAGCCGGGTGTCTTCGACCTCAAGGGGCCGGTCACCGTGATCCAGGCCTTGGCCATGGCTCGCGGACTCACCACCTTCGCCTCCAGAAATAAGATTTTCATCGTCAATCCCGCACGCGGCGGAGAGCAACGCATCCCTTTCAACTACTCCAAGTTCGTCCAGGGTGAAGACACTAATCAGAATGTCGTACTTCGGCCCGGGGACACCGTGATCGTGCCGTAATGACGGTGAACCAACCATTCAGAACGAAGGCGAATCCTAGTGTCACAAATGACTCCAGGGCCGGCTATCTCTATGGAGAGGATGACCAAATGGGTTTCCATATTCACTCGTGGATGGTTTCGTGTGGTGCTGTACGGCTCAATACTGGTTCTTGCCGGACTACCGGGCACACCGATGCTGTTGGCGCAGGAACCCGAACCAACAGATTTCGTACGCCCGCAACGTGAGTTCGGTCAGGTGCCGTCCTGGGAGAATCAAATGGGATATGACCGGATACCTGCATCGGAAAAGCTATTGTTGGGGGTACCGATACGTCGCGATGGGTTTACGCCTCGCCTCACGGTCACAGAGGAATATACCGACAACGTATTTTTTACGGCTCAGAACCGCGGGACCGACTATATCACGAAGATTGCGCCTGGACTGGGCTACATGACGTCCGGGCGGCACGGTCAGCTCGCCGTGGACTACTCGATAGAATCCAGGATTTATGCCAATAACACGAATCAAAATCGCGCGGTTTCGCGGCAAAATGGAGAATTGTTCGCATTGCTCGACTTGACAAACCGAACATCGTTGACAATTTTCGAGCGCTTCGAATCCTTTCAAGACCCGACCGAGCAGCAGGTGCCTGGCATCTTGGGAGCCTTTGGCCGCACATCCATCAACATCGGCGCATTGATGGTTCGGCATAGGCTTACACCGTCGGTCGACCTATTGGCGAATTATGGAAACTTTCTTTGGTCAGTCGATGCGCCTGGTGCGATCAACAGCATGACCCATGAAGGGGAGACCGGTGTCAGAGTGCGCGAGACTCGATGGGGGCGAACCACTGCCAAATATCGATTCCGGTTTTTCGATTTTCAGCAAGGACGCGATTTTCAGTCGCATTCGGTCTTGCTCGGCCATGAAGTGGATCTATCCGAAACACTCGTGCTAAGCGGGACCATCGGAGCGGCGAGGGTTGCGCCAGATCCCTCTACTGTCGAGGTTCTGGCGCAAGCATCCATCAAAAAATCTTTCGGAGACGGGGTATACGAGTTGAGTTATATGCGCGATGTTTTTCCGCCCTCAGGAGGGCTCAGTCAGCCGCTGGTCGGAGATTTTGTGCGGGCGACGGCCAAAATACGCCTCCTCAACAACTTTCTATTTGATGCCGGCCTAACATGGATCATGACCAATACGAATTCTAACGATTTGACCGTGAATACGCTGAAATGGAACGCGGGGATTTCATATTCGCCCGCAGCTTGGATTGTCACAAGGTTGGCATACGACATGTTCGATCAACGTGAAGATATCTTGGGCACCTCGGCCGATCGTCTCGCAAATAAAGTGAGTCTACGGGTAACTGCGACGTTTTAATGGAGAGACTCCAAATGCGGAGCGTTGCCAATACTGAGAACTGCTAAGACCGCTACGCGGTGCACTATATGGCCATTGCCACCAACAGACTACGCATTCTCTTCATCGCTCCGGCCCCGCGCGCGGGGACGTTGCAGTATACCCACAACTTGGCCAATGCGCTGGTTAATGTATGATGTTTCGTCCGCAGATCGTCCATCTCCAGGGGGCCCAGCATCCAGCCCTGTATATCGTTCTGTGGGCGATATTACGAATGCTCGGCATGGGCTGTTTCGTCTATACCCCGCAGGATGTACTGCCCAATTCACTACGGCCTTACCATATCCGCGCGTTTCGTTTTCTATACGCGCGTATGCGGCATGTGTTCGTCAATGCCAAGCAGAACGAGCCTCTGATCATCGAACATTTCGGCGTGTCACCTGAGAGAATCACGGTGCTCCCGATCGCCGATCTCACGGCATTTGTGCGCGAGCACGTCGTAGCCGAACCGCCCTCGATCCCTGCCGCATCCCGGATGGTATTGTGCTTCGGCCTGATTGAGCCGAGGAAGGGCATTCATACGCTGCTCTCCGCCGCGCCGGAGCTGTTGCGAAAAGTGCCGGAAGCGGTGCTGTTCATCGTCGGCAAGCCACTGATGGATCTTGTTCCATTGCAGCGCCGGCTGACCGATCTCGGGTTGGACGAGCGTGTGCGTCTGGTGCCGCAGTATGTGAGTTTTGCGCAGATGGCAGGATACTTCAGCGCCGCGCGATTGTTGGTTCTGCCATATGAGAACGGGTGGAATAGTGGAGTCCTGGCCTCCGCCTTCGGGTTCGGCAAGCCGGTGGTGGCCACGCGGGTGGGCGGCTTTGATGAAGTCGTCGAGGACGAATCGACCGGATTGCTCGTGCCTCCCAAGGATCCACAGGCGCTGGCGGAAGCGCTCGTGCGTCTGTTGCGCGACGAGGAGCTGTACGCGCGAATGGTCAAGAATGTGCAGCAGGCAGCCGGTGAGATCTCTTGGGAGGCGATCGCGCGGATGACCGAAACTCGGTATGTGGACGTATCTGGCGCAGGAGTGGATTGTGCAGTATCGCAGGCTCGGCAACACTGACCTCGCACCCTCCGTGCTGGGATTCGGCTGCTCGATGATTGCCTCGATGGCGACCCGTTATCCACGCGCGGAAGTGGAATCCACGCTTCGTGAAGCTAGGGATGCCGGCATCACGTTTTTCGACACCGCGGATGTCTATGGGCAGGGCGACAGCGAGCGTCTGCTTGGAAAATTGTTCCGGAGCG
>JAJFBJ010000152.1 GCA_020697375.1 Nitrospira sp.
GTCCTACCATGCCGCCATCGTCAAGGCCAAGGAAGGGGCGCTTCGGCAGGACTTGTTTTCATTGCGGGATGTGATCGATCAGCATCGGGCCGACAAGGGAAAATATCCCGAAACTATTCAGGCGCTCGTATCGGCCGGCTATCTTCGACGGGTTCCGACGGATCCCATTACCGGGGCCACCTCATCGTGGCAGGAAATGGTCGATCAAGGAGAAGGCGGCATGGTCGATGTATTTTCCGGGTCCGACCTCGTCGGTACCAATGGAATTCCCTATAACCAATGGTAATGATATGAACAGCGTGATCCAACCAGACATCTCCATCCGTCGAAAAATTCCCGCTTTACAAGTCGCCTGTTGGATGGCGAGTGTGTTGCTCGTCTCCCTATGGGGCGCATGCGCGCGACTGGAGCCGATTGCCGACGCGAACCCTTCCGACTTGCAGGTGGCAGCAGATTCTCTCAAAATGGCGGTGCGCGAGGCGCAGCGTACGGCAACTGATCTGCGGGCCGAGCTCGAGCAGCAGCGGAAGGATCTTGCCGATGCCCAAGTCGCGCGGGCGCAACTCCAAGGGATGCTGCGGGAGACAGAGCGGCGTTTGGATGATGCCAAGCAAATCATTGAATTGCAGCGTGAGGAATTAGCCTCCGCCCGCGTGGAACGGGAACGGGTGGCTCAAGCCCTTCGCCCGCCGCATGGCCGGCTCCATCAGCCCGCGTCCATGATGCCTTACCAAGGGAAAATGGCCGTGCCTGGCGCGGAGGGGGCTATACCGGCTTCGACCGGGCTGCGCGAAAAATCGTTCGCACTGCCGCTTCCCAAGGATGAGGAGTTCATGGTTGAACCTTCTCCTGGCCCGACCGAGAGCGCACCGATGTCAGATGACTTGATGCCGGGGCCAGCCACCGGGCCGGAAGTCGTTCCTGTGGCCCCGGTTCGAACGGTGGTCATCCAGGACGGAGACACCCTTTGGCGTCTGTCGCGCCGTCATAAGGTGAGTCTTGACGCCCTTCGATCGTTCAATGGTCTGCCGAATAATTTCATTGTGACGGGTCGAACGCTCCGATTGCCGGAGCCTCGCGCACATCAGACGGACTCACAGATGTTCATCGACGCACCTGTTCGATAAGCGTCGTGAACTGCTGCGAGATATGTCGTCCCTAACGATTCCATGGCTGTGTATGCTTACAGAGCGGCGCGCGCGGACGGCACCACCTTCGAAGGGCACATTGAGGGTGAGGATGAACAACTCGTGCGCGCCAAGCTGGAGTCCGACGGGCTCTTGGTGTTTCGCCTCGCCAAGCGCGGAGCCGGCTTTGGCCTGCCGGGGTTTACGGCGGGGCGGTGGGGCAAACTTCCCCTTCAAGATTTCCTCGTCTTCAATCAAGAGCTGCTGGCGTTAATCAAGGCCGGATTGCCGGTCTTACGGGTCTGGGATCTTCTCATCGACCGCACCCAACGGGCTCCCTTCCGAGAAGCGCTCAAGGCCGTGCGGCAAGACATTCGCGGAGGGGCCTCGGCCTCGGAAGCCCTGGCCAAACATTCCACCTACTTTTCGGATCTGTACCTCGCCACGATTCGTGCCGGTGAGCAGTCGGGGAATTTGTCGGAGGTATTACAACGGTACATTACCTATCTCAAGCTGATGATCGCCCTGCGCCAGAAGGTGACCAAGGCGCTGGCCTATCCGGCCTTCCTGGTGGTAGTCGGCATCGCGGTGGTGGGATTTTTGTTGAGCTATGTCATGCCGACCTTCGTCTCGGTATACGGGGAGTCGTCGGCCAATTTGCCGACTCCGACCCGCGTGCTGATCGCGGCGATCCATATCGGGGGGGCGCAACTCGTTCCGGTGGCGCTGGTGATCGCGGTGGCGACCATCATGGGGCGAACGTGGTATCAAACTGCGGCCGGTCGATTGGCCGTGGATCGACAGTTGCTGCGTTTGCCGCTCCTGGGGATGATTCTGGTGGAGCACCAGACTATCCAGTTGACCCGCACGCTGGCCACGGTGCTGGCCGGTGGCACGCCGTTAGTGGAAGCGCTTGAAACCGCCCGCGGCGCCGTGTCCAACCGATTCGTCTCGCGAGGACTGGTCTCGGCCGTGAATGAAATTCGGGAAGGAAGCACACTGGCTGCGGCGATTGAACGTCCTCAAATCCTCCCGAAACTCGCGATCGAAATGTTATCGGTCGGAGAGGAAACGGGATCATTGGAACCCATGCTCCGGGATGTGGCCGAGTTTTATGAAGGTGATCTCGATGTGCGCCTCAGCCAGTTGACCACCTGGATCGAACCGGTGCTGTTGCTGGTCATGGGGCTTCTGGTCGGGGGCATCGTCATCATCATGTATTTGCCGATTTTCCAAATGGCCGGAACCGTTCAGTAAGCCGGCAGCGGACAGGCGGGCGAGACCCAGAGAGGTGTCACCGCTTGCCGAGTTCGGAGGGAATCAAGATGCTCATGCAACGTCATCTCACTCGCCCGTCCCTTGCCGATGTGATGGTGCGCGAGGGGATTTTGCCGCGGCGGACCGTCGATCAGGTCGTGGCCCGTCTGGGCGGCAATATCACCGGGTTAGGGCAGACGCTCGTCGAAGAAGGCTCGATCTCCGAAGCCCAATTGGCCCAGGCGCTGGCGTCACAGTACGGACTGCCCTATGACCCGCTGACCGCCTTCCGCGTGGACTCGGAGTTTTATCACACGATTTCCGTGAAGCTGATGCGGCGCCATCCCTTCGTGCCGGTGAAGGACGAGGCCGGTGTCTTGACCATTGCGATTTCTGATCCCCAGAACCTGCTGGCATTGGATGAATTGGAAATCCTCCTGAATCGGACGTTGCATTACGTGGTCAGCTCACGATCGGCCATCCAGGCGGCCCTGGAGCGCAGCGAGGGGTCGAGTCAAGCGCTGCGCGAATTGGAAGCGGAATATCGGTCGGTCCTCGTGAAGGAAGACGAGCGGGGCGAGGAGGTCCTGACGGTCGATCATTTCGGCGAGGACCAAAATCCTGTCGTGAAGCTGCTCGACACGATTCTCTTGAGCGCCATGCAACGCCGGGCGAGCGACATTCACATCGAAGCGACGGACCGCGCCACTACCGTGAAGTTTCGGGTGGACGGTATTCTGGTGTCGGCCATGGATCCGCTCGATGTGAAACTGCATCCGCCCCTCGTCTCACGCTTGAAGGTCATGTCCGATCTCGACATCGCCGAACGCCGGGTGCCGCAGGACGGAAGTTTCCGCATGCGACTCGATCGCAAAACGGTCGATTTTCGTGTTTCGATTTTGCCGAGCGTGTTCGGCGAATCCGTCGTCATCCGCATTCTGGATCGCGAGGCGATTACGACCGGAGTGTCTACCCTGCGGCTGGACCGGCTGGGATTCAATCCGGAGGACCTCAAACGATTTCGCCGCGCCATCACGCGTCCCTATGGAATGGTGCTGGTCACCGGTCCGACCGGCAGCGGCAAGACGACCACGCTCTACGCGGCCATCAGTGAAATGAACATTCAGGAAGACAAGCTGATCACCATTGAAGACCCGGTCGAGTACCAGCTTCCCGGGGTGGTGCAAATCCCGGTGAATGAAAAAAAGGGGCTCACGTTTGCGCGGGGGTTACGGTCGATTCTGCGGCATGATCCGGACAAGATCATGGTCGGCGAAATTCGAGATGCCGAAACGGCGCAGATTGCCATTCAATCGGCCTTGACCGGCCATTTGGTGTTGACGACGGTCCATGCCAACAACGTGTTCGACGTCATTGGACGGTTTGCTTCGATGGGCATCGACTCATATAACTTTCTGGCGGCCTTGACCTGCGTGTTGGCGCAACGATTGATCCGGATCATCTGCCCCGATTGCCGGCATCAGGTGGTCCTCGATCCCGCACTGGCCGAGGAATCCGGCCTCGACTACGACCAGTACAAATCCGCGCCGTTTTTTGAATCGAAAGGCTGCTCCGAATGTCACGAAACGGGCTATCGCGGCAGGAAATGCATCACCGAGTTTCTGGATCTGACGGACGAAATCAAGGAAATGATCTTGGCCGATCGGGCGCTGTCCGAAATCCGGTACCGGGCGGTGACGGACGGCATGATCACCTTGCGGCAGTCCGCCGTGAAGAAAGTGCTGGCGGGCGAAACCACGCTCCGCGAGATCAACCGCGTGACGTTCAGTGAAGAGCGGTAACCGATGTGGGATTGGACCACTAGCCGACCTCAGTTTTGCCTGAAAATCGGCGCGCACGATCTTGCCTGGGCGGAAGTGCATCGCAATTGGCGAGGACGCCCACGATACCAGTGCGTGGTGTCGGCGCTCCCTGAAGGCGTCATGCGACTTTCGCCGTTGGAGCCGAACATCGTCTTGCCGCATGAACTGGAATCCCATATCCGGGCGATTGCCGCGTCTGCGACATCCCAGGCGTCGGATCGATCGTCCGCCGCAGGGGTCCCCCGGGCTGCCACGGTCATTCTGCCCGATCTCGCCGTACGTTTGGCTGTGCTGCGCTTGCAAGATCTGCCCTGGAGTTCTGAGGAACGCGAGGCATTGGTGCGGTGGCGCCTGGGGCAGGAGCAGTTGTTGTCGCTCAGCGGGGCCAAGGTGTTTTCGCAGGTCTTGTCGGAGCAGGGCGGATCCGGTGACGGCCCCTGCACGGTGCTGGCCGTCGTGGTGCAGGAAGCCGTTTTGGCCCAGTATGAGGCCGTGTGCGAGGCGGCGGGATTGATTCCCCAGGAAGTCGATGTGTCAAGTTTGCGTCTGTTTAATTTATGGTCGCAAGGATTGTTCAACACGAGCCGGCCCACGACGGACTTTTTGTGGGTGAATGCGACCGACGGCGGAGTGACGGCATTGATATTCCATCAGGGGACACTCGTCTTTCTCCGCTCGAAACTGCAGGCCGGCATCGGGTCCGACGGTGCCTGGGCGGCGGGATCGGAACAGGCAGGCCTCGATCGTATCGTGCAGGAATGCGCCGATTCGATCTATGCCTGCCAACAGCAGAGGCCCGACCTGGCCATCACTCAAACGATCCTGATTGCGGACGAACAGATGGGCCCTGGCTTGCACCAGCAGTTGGAAAAGGGGCTCGGGGTGCCGGTGAAAGGGTTGGAGTGGGACCGCGTGCGAGAGTATGGAGGCGGAACCATCGTGGGCCCCCAGACCAGCGCCGCGCTGCCGGCGATCGCAGGGGTGGTTTAGCAGGATGTTGAAAAAGCCCGCCAGCTTTGTTCTCGCAAGACACTGCCGCCTCACTATCTCGGCGGCGTTCACACACGTGACGCGCTTTATTCAGCGCGTCGTGAACCTCCGAGGCTCGCTTCGCCCCCTCGCATCGCTGCGGCCGCGCTGGACGACGTTTTTTACCATCCTGCGGGTTCTGAATCTCCCCAACTCACGCATCACTTTTTTCAGGGACAGCGAAATGGTTTTTCAACGGCCTACTAGACCATGACGGCGGGGAATTTCATGTCTGCGCTTCGTGATGTAGTCACCCGCATCGGGCAGCCGTCCGCGCCGGCCGGTGTCTTTGCGATCAATCTGAGCAGCCGGTATCGCTGGTATTTGGCTCCGGCTCGGGTGGTGATCATGCTGATCGCGGGGGCGATCGCCGTGGCCATGTTGTGGGACATCTCCCGCGCCTGGTTGGCCTGGCAGGAGGTGGAGTCCATGGAGTCGGCCTTGCACCAGGTTCAGGATCGGGATCGGGAACTGCTGAAGGAGGCGCAACAGGAAGGGATTGATCTGTCGGAGGCGGCCCTGGCGGTATTGCCGAAGGAGATTGAATTCGCCAACCAGTTGATCGAGAAGCGAAGTTTTTCTTGGACCAAGTTTCTCACAGAAATGGAGCGAGCGATTCCTCCGCGTATCGCCGTCAACAGCATCCGACTGGATCCCACCAACTCCACGATCATGCTGACCGGTTCTGCGAGGGCACTGGAAGATGTGACGACTCTGACGGTGACCTTTCAAGATCATCCTCAATTCAAGGAGCCGGTGCTGGGACAACACCGCGATATGGGAAATGGTTTAGTGGAGTTCGATCTGTCCATCAAGTACCGGAATCGTAATCCATGATGCTTCCCGGCATTGACCGTTTCCAACAGGCATTACGCCAACCTTATGCTCCCATCCTGCCCTGGGTCGCCTTTGTCGGAACCTTGATTGTGTTGAGTTACGGCATTCACGCGTTAGTCTTGGGCGCGGCAGAACAGGAACAGGTTCGGCTGGACACTGAATGGGTGAAGGCGCGGCAGCAACTCAGCCGGCACAAGGAGGCGAAGAAGGCCAAAGCCGATCTTCAGCGCGTATGGTCGGTGTTGCCGTTGTTCAGAGATTTTGCGCCGCTGGCGCTCGGCGTGACGGAAGAGGCCAAGCGAGATGGGGTCACGTTGCCCGCGCTCTCCTACAAAACGGAAAAGACCGGCGTGCCGGATGCGACCAAAGCGGTCCTGCAGGGGACGGTGACCGGTCATTATGAGGACCTGAGACGATTTCTCTACAATTTGGAATCGGCGGAGGAGTTACTGTTCATTGAGGACTTGAACTTGATCCGATCGGGCAACGTGCAGGATCAACAGTTGACCTTCAATATTCGAATTTCGACGTATCTCCGCGGTGAACATATCCAATCGCCTGTTCCGTAATTGTATGAACCGAATCAGCAAGAACCACATCCTATGGTTATCGAGCCTCGTGGCGCTCTGGGTCGCATTGCTCATCTGGCAATTCGGCTATTCCACCGAGCCGGCGCGGGTGCCGTTGACGCACGTCAGTGGACCGAAAGCGGGTGGTCGCGCGCCGGTGACATCCGCGAGCGGCAGCCTCCAGGTGAACCTGGAGCGGCTGGCCGCGATCAAAGGACAGCGTCAGGCGACGTTCTCCACTCCCCGTAACATTTTCGCCAGTCTATTGCCGCCTCCTGAACCGGTCTCTATTCCGGAGCCGGCTCCTCGCCGCGGCCGGTCCCGAGGCCCGGCAAAACCTGCGCCCACGCCTGAGCCGGCAGAACCGCCCATGGAAGAAGAAAAGGGCCCGTCGGCTGAGGATATCGAACGGCTTCGGATTGCCACCGAACTCAATCTGTACCGGTATGTGGGATTTATGGCAGTGGGGGACGGTCCGCAGAAGAAAAAGTCCATGGCTGTCGTGATCAAGGACGACGAAATGCATTTGCTTCAGGTCGGAGACACGATTGCCGGACAAGTGCTGGTCAAGGCGATGTCACCGACCGAGATCACGCTGCAGCATCTCGCCTCAAAAATTACGCAACAGATCCCGGTCACTGCTGACCCAGGAGCGGGGGGGCAGCCCAATTAGCAGGATGCGGAAAAAGACCGCCAGCGGCGTTCTCGCGTCGTTCAGCAGCTCACCGTACGGCCACGGGACAAGAGCCTGTCTTGGCAGGCTCGGGGTGGGCGGGTAAGAAGGTACGATTCGCCACGAAGACACTGCCGGCTCGCTATCTCGCCGGCGTCCACAGACGGGCGCTCATTATGCTTCGCGTCGTGGACTTCGCTGCGGCCTTGCCTGGGACAGGACGCGTCTTTGACGCGCCAGGGTGGGGCGGGTAAGAAGGTCGCCTTTTTGCTCATCCTGCGCGCTATTCTGATACCAGCATGCCACATGAGTCGATCGAGGCGTATGGTGCAAAAATCGAGTTTTTCCGCAGCCTGTTAGGACACGGAAGGCGTGATCGCGCATATCAGGAATAACCGGGGTGTCACCTATCTCGCCTTGATGTTTTCGATCGTCTTGATCGGTATCTCGGCCTCCGCCACGGCGCGCCAATGGACGCTCATGGTTCAGCGTGAGAAGGAAGCCGATCTGGTGGCGAAGGGAATCGAGATACAAAATGCCTTGTCGCTCTATTCAGCCACCATGAAGATCGGACGCGTGATGAGCACTGAAGTCTATCCGCAGTCGTTGGCGGAACTGACCAGGGGGCCGAAGCCCTATCTGCGGAAAGTGTATCAGGATCCGATCAGCGGAGGAGACTGGGAATATCTGCGCGCCCCCACCGGCGGCATCATGGGTGTGCGGAGTAAAAGTAAAACCAAGCCGATAAAAGAGCGGGATTTTCCGCTGGCCGTCCGTCACTTCGAAGGCCGAAAGTCTTATTCCGACTGGATGTTTCAACATCCCAATGCCTCCTCCATGTCGCTCTTGATGCCGCCGATGATGGGGATGCCTCTTGGAGGTGTCCTTCCACCAGCGGGAACCTCTGCTGCGGCTCCCGGCGCTTCGATGCCCGGGGCTCCCGCCGCGCCCGGTCCTCCGCGAAACCCTTGACCGGACTCCGAATCCCACAGTATCCTGTCTGGCTATAAATCGTCGCGCCTCGTTCACCATCTTCAATCGGCGGATGCGTCGGGAGCTAAGCCCTGACTCACTTGCCAGGCAGCAGGAATTCACCACATGGAACAAGATCTCACCGAATCCCCGGCCACGGAGCCGGAAGCTCCCGTTGAAATACTTTCCCCGGAAGACTATCTGGCGGCTTTGGTCAGAAAGGCCAGGGGCGCGACAGGCCTGCTCTCGACCCTTCCCACCGCGGTGAAAAACCAGGCCCTACAGGCGATGGCAACCGGCCTGGAGGAACAGGCCACCGAACTGCTGGCCGAGAATGAAAAAGACCTCGAACAGTTCGACGCGACGCCGGAGCGTCAGGCCCTGGCCGACCGTCTGCGACTGACAACGGAGCGGATTCAGGACATGGCGGCGGGGATTCGCGACGTGGCCCGGCTGCCGGACCCTCTCGGCGACATGCCGAAGATGTGGACCAGACCGAACGGGATGCAGGTCGGTCGCATGCGGACACCTATCGGGGTGATCGGCATCATTTACGAAGCCCGTCCCAATGTGACGGCGGATTCGGCGGCCCTCTGCCTCAAGTCAGGGAACGTCTGTATCCTGCGCGGGGGATCGGAAGCGATCCATTCGAATACGGCCATTGCCAAGGTCCTCTGCGAGTCCGCCGAGAAGGCCGGTGTGCCGGCGGGAGCGATTACCTTCGTCGATCGACCGGAACGAGACCTGGTTCCGCTGTTGCTCAAACAAGACCGGTTTATCGACCTCATCATTCCACGAGGCGGCGAATCCCTGATGAAGACCATCGCCGAGCATGCGACGATTCCGGTGCTCAAGCATGACAAGGGGGTTTGCCATACCTATGTCGATGCAGACGCCGATCCCAAACTGGCGGAACGGATCTGTCTGAATGCCAAAGCACAACGTCCCTCGACCTGCAATGCCATGGAAACTCTGTTGGTCCATCAGAGTCTAGCGCGGACCTGGCTTCCGCACCTGGTCAAACAGCTTGCGGCCGCCAAGGTGGAGGTGCGAGGTTGTGCCAAGACCTGTCAGTTGTGTCCTGAGGTGAAGCCGGCCGTTGAGGAGGATTTTGGAAAGGAGTTTTTGGACCTGATCTTGGCGGTCAAGGTGGTCAAACACATGGATGAAGCGCTGGAACACATTGCGACCTATGGATCTCATCATACCGAGGCGATCGTCACGAAAGATTACGCCCATGCGATGCGCTTCCTGCGCGAAGTTGATGCCGGCGCCGTGTTGGTGAATGCCTCCACACGCCTCAACGACGGCTATCAGTTCGGGTTGGGGGCGGAAATAGGCATCAGCACATCCCGCCTGCATGCTCGCGGCCCGATGGGACTCGAAGAACTCACCTGTTTCAAGTTCGTGGTGCTCGGAAGCGGCCAGATCCGCGAGTAATGTTGTTTGACCCGGTGATACAGGACATCCTCGCGCGTCCCGGTGCGCTTGTTTTTGCCTCCAACCTCGCAGCTCTGTCTCCGGCCAACCCACTTCGTTCCATCCGGCAGCCGACCGGGCATCTCGTGTTGTATGGAAGCCATGGCCGGCGGATGCTCGCAACCGATCCCGAGGGGCATCCCTTGCATGAATGTGATTGGGGGATGGTGGGCGGGGCACTGCGACTGCTGCGCGCCCGCCTGCACCTCGACTGGGGCGCCTGGGTCGGTCTCATACCCAACGGCTTGGTCAACAGCATGACGTTGGACCTTTCACGAAAACCAGGATGGGAGCGCCTGCGCGCCGACGATCTCCGAAGTATGGCGGCGCAGGCCATGCAGGTGCCGCTGGAGGAAGTCCGTTTCTTTTATAACGATCAGGACGTGACCATCGATTCGAAGGGCACAGCCACCATCCGGCATCGAAAGGACGCCATCTTTGTGCTGCCTGACGGAACCTTCGATCGTCGGCAATTCATGGCCTGCATGGGGGCGATGCATTGGGAAGACATCGATTTCCTGCCGGTCGTCGAGCTGTTCCTCTCACTGTTGCCGGGCACGGGTTCGGCGATGTTTGAACTGATTCGCGGGCTGTATGACGATCAAAACCAGGACAAGCCTGCGCCTCGTCCCCTGCGTTATCGAGGCATTCCCACCTATCCTTCGGAGGCTGCCTATCGGCTCTTCAGCGGCTTCTTTCGTCCGGAGGTTCCCGGCGGTGGCGAGTCGTTCCCGCTGTTCATGGATTCACCCCAATCACATCTTGTTACCTGGCTGCCTGCGCCCGATCCGCCCAGACGGTACTTCGATGCGGGACATACGCTCTGCGTCACGATCCGGGGACAACGCATGGTGAAGGCCACCTGCTGGAATGATCCGGCAGGATTGTCCTACCAGCCGTTCGATCAGAAGGGGATGGCGCCTTGTCGACGGGGTCTCGCTGTCGATCGAGACAATCTTCTTTTGATGGATCAGGGAGCCAAGCGGATCGTTCCCCTGTCCAATCACTGGGGGAAGGTGACGGAGCCTCGATCGGTCGAGGTCGATCAGCCTGCCGTTGAGTGGACCTCCGTGTTTGAAGGGGAAATCCCTGCAGTCGGCCCCAAGGAAGCGTTCGGGGCCGTGCTGCTCTATCCGGACGATGATCGCGAGATCGGGGAACTGCCGACCCAGCCGTTCGTGGCCGATTATCTCCAGGACCTCATCGAGCAGGACCGGTCATTGGCCGCACGGGTTGCCCGGGCCGCTCACCTGTTCGTCAGTGGGTTCGATGCCGCTCTCACCGCCTGTATCGGCAGCGACCATCTACGCGCTTGTACGGTGCTCTACGATTATCCGGCTTTTGCCCAGCGTCAGGCGCAGATGTTATGGAACATGTACGCTCGTGCCCAGCGCTTGGAGCGGCTATCACAGGTGCGGATGAAGCCTCGGCCGACGAGGGGTGGAGAGGAAAGCAATCAGCAATACGATCTCGTCTACGAATGGGTACCGTTCACGCTGTACGACAAACCGGATGCCGTCAGGGAACGGATCGAATGGCTGACCAGGACGCTGGCGCCGGGAGCCCTTGCGTTCATCGTCGGTCCACCCTCTGTCGCAGATGCCTGCAGAACCGCCGGGATACAGGTTCAGGCGATCACCCCCGTCACCAAGTTGCCGACCTTTCATATGCATCGGAGTATCCTGCCGCGGGCACAGCTCAAGCCGGGGGTGATGCTCTATCAGATCGCGCAACGCGCGTAGGACGACAGCGAGGCATTCGGCATGACTGATGAGACGGCGCGGAGGAGTGAGACACTGTGACAAGGCGTGTGATGACGGCCCGCGCATGAAAATTGACGACTGCTTCGATGCGGGAGTCTGTTACAATCGCCCTCTCACCACCATGACTACCAGGCCGTTGAAAAACCATTTCGCTGTCCCTGAAAAAAGTGATGCGTGAGGTGGGGGAGATATTCAGAACGCCCGCAGGATGGTCAAAAAGGTCGTCCAGCGCGGCCGCAGCGATGCGAGGGGGCGAGGCG
>JAJFBJ010000041.1 GCA_020697375.1 Nitrospira sp.
CCGATGGATTTGAGCCACGATCCGCTTACCATCGTCCCCCCGGTCCAGCGACGACCCTTCGATGCCAACCAAGCCATTGCCCGTATCGTGTTTGAACGGTCATATGACCGGTTTCATCAGCTCTATCCGCATTTCAGCAAACTGGCTCACGAACGGCTCGCCTACTTCGCCTACCCGCTCAGCGGCGGATTCGATGGTCCATCACTCCTTCCACTGTGGTCGATCGACGCAGTCTTGCGGTTCGAGCAGTGGTGCCGCTATTTCGGCCGCCTGCTCGCATTCCGGTTGCTCGTCGTCTTGGAGAAATGTCCTGAAAGTAATTAATTGTGATTTATTGTGGCGGAATAGCGCCTTTCATAACAAGTGTCAAATGTTTGAACTGCGACCGTTATTCCCCAATGCTCCGGTATGAAGCAGGTAATTGAGAATCAGCCTGCGTTTCAGTACGCATTTGTCTTCTTGCTTGCGATAGGAGTATCCCTTTCATGGATCGAGCACATAAATCCATTGGTTAGAACACCTATCGACCTGCCGCTTTTTGGCTTTATAGGTTGGGTGTTGTGTACGGTTCCTTTCGCAATTGACCCAGCTTACAGTTTCTCAGAATGGCGAAAGTTTGTTGCCCATGTTCTTGTGTTTTACTGGGGTACATCAGTGCTCCGCCGGCATGGCAATGACGGCAAACTTACAGGGCACATCATTTGGGCTATCGTACTGGGCAGCCTTGTTTTGTCAGCCTTAGCGCTAGCGGATTTTGTCCTGCGCGGAGGAACCTGGAGAGATCGGCTCATCCGCGCAGCAGCTCCCAATTCAGATTACAACTGGCTGACGACATATCTCGTTCTTGTGATTCCCATTCTCATTGCATGGGTGTCGATTCGACATACTTTTAGGACGCGCATGCTCGGAGTTGTGACGGTTCTACTGGCGGGCATCGCACAGATGGCCGCTTACACCCGAGCTGGGTGGGTGGCGCATATAGTGCAAGCGGTGGGTTTCGTTCTGGCTGTTCGTCGATACCAATGGATTATTTGGTTTGTAACTGCCTCACTCGTAGTGGGAAGCGCTGCTCTAATTGCGCTGTCTTGGATTGGCTATCAACAGGAGACTCTGGACCCTTGGACTTTCAGTGCACGCATCAAAACATGGCGTCTAGGATTTGAACAAGTACTTGAACATCCACTCGTGGGCGTCGGGTTTGGCAATGACACCTTTTCGAAGATCTACGCGGCCGAAATTGAAGCAGATAGGACGAAAGGTCCGGTAGAAAAAGTCTTGCCAGCGTTACATAACACGTTTGCGATGGTGCTCGCGGGGAGCGGTGTGCCGGCCTTGTTTTTTTTACTGTGGACAATGCTTCGTGTGATTCAAAAATTGGTAAGCGGTATCAGCGGAGTCTCCCTTCGAGAGGCAAGAGTTCTCTTGCTCCCATCCGCTATCGCACTGTCTGTGCTTGGATTTATGGTTCGTAATGCATTCGATTACATGTTTGCGGGCAGCCTCGCAACATTGTTTTGGATCCTAGTGGCGGTGGGCTTTTCCATCAGAGATAATCATTCCAGGCAATCGGCTTTGTTGGATGCCAGAAGTCAACCAGGGGCATTGTGAAACGGAAAGGCATCATTCTAGCGGGTGGTGCTGGCACCAGGCTTTACCCGGTCACTCAGGCCGTTTCGAAGCAGTTGTTGCCAGTATTCGACAAGCCGATGATTTACTATCCACTTACGACTTTGATGCTGGCCGGGATCCGAGATATCCTCATCATCTCTACGCCGCAGGATACACCGCGTTTTCAGCAACTACTTGGCAAAGGTGATCAATGGGGGCTGGATCTCCAATACGCCATTCAGCAATCGCCCGATGGTTTGGCGCAGGCCTTTATCATCGGTGAATCGTTCATTGGTGCTGACTGCTGTGCTCTGGTGCTCGGCGATAATATCTTCTATGGTCATGATTTTCATCTCGTCCTGGGCAATGCGAGCAAGAGGAAAGAAGGGGCCAGCATTTTCGTCTATCACGTCCTAGACCCTCACCGCTATGGAGTAGCAGAATTCGATGATCAGCGGAAAGTCCTTTCAATTGAAGAAAAGCCGGCGAAACCAAAATCGAACTACGCCGTGACTGGCCTTTATTTCTACGATTGTCGGGTGAGCGAGCTCGCTAAAAGTCTTACGCCTTCGGCACGAGGAGAACTGGAGATCACGGATCTTAATCGCTTATATCTTGATCAAGACAAACTCCATGTTGAAATCATGGGTCGTGGGTATGCGTGGCTGGACACCGGCACACACGAATCGCTGCTCGATGCCAGTCAGTTCATTGCGACCCTTGAAAATCGCCAAGGGTTAAAGGTCGCATGTCCAGAAGAAATTGCCTACAGGCAAGAATGGATCGATGCCAAGCAATTGCAAATGCTTGCAGAACCATTGGCTAAGAACGGGTACGGACAATATTTGCTACGGGTTTTAAAGGAAACGGTATTTTAATCTTATAAGCCGCAACGACCGTCCAGCTTTCCTATGCAGCATTTTTCCACATCGCCTAAAGAAATCGTTGGCAGTCTATGGCGCAACCGCTCCCTGATTGTCCAGATGACCAAAAGGGAAGTCATCGGGCGCTATCGCGGCTCGGTGATGGGTTTGGGTTGGTCGTTCTTTCATCCTCTGATCATGCTTGCGATCTATACCTTTGTGTTTTCCGTGGTCTTCAGAGCAAGGTGGCCGGGGATGGTGGAGGGGAACACGGTAGACTTTGCTCTTCTATTATTCGTCGGCCTCATACTCCATGGTTTGTTTGCTGAAAGTGTTAACCGTGCACCCGGATTGATTCTTTCGAATCCAAATTACGTGAAGAAGATTGTTTTTCCCTTGGAAATTCTGCCCTGTGTGGCCATCGGCTCGGCCGTCTTCCACGGTGGTGTCAGTTTGGCAGTCATGCTGCTGGCGCTGTTGGTGACGCATGGGAGCATTCCCTGGACTATCGTGTTGATCCCATTCGTGCTGCTGCCATTGCTGTGCGCTACCCTTGGTATAGCCTGGTTTCTATCAGCACTAGGTGTCTACATCCGCGATATTGTCCAGATCACAGGCATCGTCACCACGATCTTCTTATTTATTTCTCCGGTGTTCTTTCCTCTCTCCGCGGTGCCTCAAGAGTTCCAACCATGGCTCAAGATCAATCCGTTGACCTTCGTCATTGAAGCAGGCCGCAACGTATTGATTTTTGGTCGGACTTTCGACTGGATCGGCTGGACTTGCTATGCACTCAGTAGTTTGGCTGTTGCCTGGGGGGGATTCTGGTGGTTCCAGAAAACGCGGCGAGGTTTTGCCGATGTGGTCTAAAGAATATTGGTTGCTGGAAAAGGGAGCAAATGGAGAGCCGTCCGGTTCTTGAAGGCGATGTCGCCTTGGAGGTGACTGCGATAAGCAAGTGTTACCGTTTGTATGACAAGCCATATGACCGGCTCAAACACGCAATCTATCCACATGTCGACAAGCTTTTCCGAAGGCCGCCGAAGAACTACGCGCGCGACTTCTGGGCCTTGCGGGACGTGTCCTTTGAAGTCAAGAAAGGAGAAACGGTTGGCATCATCGGACCGAATGGATCAGGAAAATCCACCTTATTGCAGATAATCGCTGGAACTCTCGATGCGACTCAAGGTGCGATCAAAGTGAACGGCCGCGTAGCAGCATTACTAGAATTGGGCAGCGGATTCAATCCAGACTTCACTGGGCGAGAGAATGTGTATATGAATGCGGCCATTCAGGGCTTTAGCAATCGAGAGATTGATGAGAAATTTGATGAAATCGTAGCCTTCGCCGACATTGGCGATTTTATGGACCAACCTGTCAAGGTATTTTCCAGTGGTATGTATGTGCGTCTTGCCTTCGCTGTATCGGTTGCCGTAATGCCGGATGTTCTCGTAGTGGATGAAGCCCTCGCCGTCGGCGATATGGCTTTTCAAGCAAAATGCATGGGCCATATTCGCAAAATGATTGAATCTGGGGCCACTGTTTTGTTCGTGAGTCACGATATAAGTGTGGTTAAGGCCTTGTGTAATAGGTGTTTATATCTGGAGGAAGGGCACGTTGTTAAATATGGGAAGTCTGTTGATGTGACGGGACTGTATGTTGCTAGAAGTCACTTGCAAATCAATTCCATTCTAAGTACTGATTCCTCAACGGAAACCAAAAGTTCCTTTAATCTCCCTCATCAGGGAATTAATGTCAGAACTGATGCGGTCGTGAATTTCGGGCCTGCGACTAGTCGTTACGGCGATGGTCGGGTGACTGTGCTCGATGTAAAGCTTTTAGGCAGAGCGGGTATTCCCACTGAACAATTGGAGCTAGGTGAGTCTTTCGAGATTCAAATATCTGTTCTTATTCGAGCGGATCTTCCCAATATTGCTTGGGGCTACTCTATGCGTGATCTAAAAGGACAAATGCTAATTGGCATGATGTCGACTTCTGATCAGAGGTTGAGGCCTGTAGCAGTAAAGGCGGGAGACTCGTTCGTGTTTAGTATCAAGGGCACGAACCCTCTGCAGGCAGGAGTGTATACACTCGCCGTTGGCATCGAGTTACCCGTGGCAGCCAATCGTCAGCATATCTTTCTCGAGGTCGTGGAGAATGTTCTTGTTTTCAAAAGCACTTGGCCCTCCGACTCGAGCTTGTTATCTCCCGGAATCGTAAAGGTCCCTGTCGAATTTGAAATTCTGGCTCATCACTGTTCATGATATGAAGGTGAAACTATCGCCATGAGCGACGATCGTTTCAAACGTTTTGTGGGCCTCGGATTCGAGGACTTTCGCCGCATGGCACAAGACGAATCGCTAAGCCAATACGGAAAAATCGGCTTCCCTGACGAATATCGGAAAGGAAGCGAGCGGACAATATTCGAAGATATTCTGTCGAAGTTGGATAACCTTTCAGGCACAGGTAAAACTGTACTGGACATTGGACCTGGCTGCAGCGATTTACCCCGCATGCTGATAGATTTATGCACTGATCACCAGCATACACTTCTCTTGGTAGACAGTGAAGAAATGCTTCGGCATTTACCTGATGCCAAGTCGGTCAAGAAGATAGCTGGATGCTATCCCAGTTGTAGTGAACTCTTTCAAGAATACGACAGGAAGGTTGATGTCATTGTTTGTTATAGCGTGCTTCACTATATATTTGCCGAATCAAATGTGTGGGAGTTTTTTGACCGTTCGCTCGGGCTGCTAAATTCCGGAGGTCAGATGCTAATCGGTGACATACCAAATGTATCAAAAAGAAAACGTTTCTTCTCTTCGACCACCGGTACGAATTTCCACAAGCAATTTGTGGGGAAGGATGAAGCTCCGCGTGTTGACTTCCATGTCATCGAACCAAAGAAAATAGATGATAGCGTTGTCATGGCGTTGCTTTTTCGTGCTAGAAGTGCTGGCTTTGACGCGTATGTTTTGCCGCAGCGTTCGGATCTCCCAATGGCGAACCGGCGGGAAGACCTATTGATCACACGCCCCTGATACAAGCGTGTTAAAAGCTAAAGACAAAAAGCTCATTATTATCGGTGATTCTGCGTTTGCTGAGATAGCTTATGAATACTTTACCCATGATTCTCCTTATCAAGTAGTCGGATTTGCCGTCGAACGAGCTTACCGAAACCGTGATTGCTTATTCGATTTGCCAGTAATCGATTTTGAGAAAGTGGCGGAAAAATTTCCACCCTCTGAACATGCTGCTTACGTGGCTGTAGTCTATACAGAGCTCAATCGATTAAGGGCTCGCTTGTATAGTGAAGCGAAACGCAAAGGTTACGGCATGGCGAGTTACATCAGCTCGAGAGCTTTCTTATGGAGAAATGTCTCTATAGGAGAGCATTGCTTTATTTTTGAGGATAATACCGTCCAGCCATTTGCAAAGATCGGTGCCAACTGTGTGCTATGGAGTGGCAATCATATTGGTCATCATTCGACTATTGGCGACCACTGCTTCATATCTTCTCACGCGGTCGTGTCGGGCTTTGTAAATATCGGCGATTTTGTCTTTCTCGGTGTGAATTCAACAATCAGCAACAACGTGACAATAGGCAAGGATTGTTGGATCGGTCCGGGAGTCACCATAAGTCAGGATTCGTCGGAAGGGCAATTGTTTGGGGCGGAACGTACCAAACCTGCCAAAGTCTCCACTCTTCGATTTTTCAAGATAGTTCACTAAACGTGATTTGGCGCAAACTCGGCGTTGTTTACAAGCCAGACGGTGCCCCGGACTGGGCTGTCAGTCATGCCATGCTACCAACTCCGATGGAGCTAAACAAAGACGCGCTTCGCCTCTATCTCTCCTTTAGAGACAACCAGAACGTCGGTAGGATAGGCTATGTCGATGTCAGCGCTTACGATCCCAAACAAATCTTGGGCGTATCAAAACATCCTGTGTTGGACGTGGGGCTACCAGGCACGTTTGACGAAAATGGAGTGGTGCCTACGTGTGTGGTACATGTAACCGCCAGTACAAAATATTTGTACTATGTCGGCTTTGAACTTGGCATGAAGATTCGTTACCGTTTGCTCACAGGCCTGGCAGTCAGTCAGGACGGAGGAAAAACGTTCCGTAGATTTCGTCAGACACCGATTCTCGAACGCAGTGAGAACGAGCTCTATTTTCGCTGTGGACCCTTCGTTCAGAAGGAGGGAAATCTTTTCAAGATGTGGTATGTCGGTGGGAGTTCCTGGACGCTGGTTGCAGGCAAGGAAATGCCAGTCTATGAGCTTAAATATCTAGAATCAGCGGATGGAATTAACTGGCCTCCGGTTGGAACACCATGTCTAAATCTTTCTCAGCCCGATGAGCATGGTTTTGGTAGACCATTCGTGGTTAAGGAAAACGGACTCTATAGGCTGTTTTACTCAATTCGTCGACGCTCTTTGGGTGCTTATCGTCTGGGATATGCCGAATCGACGGACGGTATCAATTGGTGGCGGCGCGATCATGAACTTGGTCTGGATGTTTCGAAAGAAGGGTGGGATTCAGAAGCAGTCATGTATTCAGCCATAGTCAGTCTACAAGAGAAGCTATACATGTTTTACAACGGTAATAATTTCGGGGAAACGGGCTTCGGGGTGGCTGTTCTCGAACCAAGTTGATGCAAATATCGGTTGTTCCATATACCCATGCTCGCCGCGCGGAATGGGATGCGTTTTGTCATGAGTCCAATAATGCGACGTTCTTGCACACAAGGCGGTTCCTCTCATACCATGGATCTCGTTTTGAAGATGCGTCGCTTTTTGTAATCCACGAAGGTCAAGTCGTCGGTGTATTGCCGGCGGCGCGAGATCCGTTCGACTCGACCACCATATCTAGTCATCCAGGGATCACCTATGGAGGTCTGGTCGTCTCCGAGTGGCTCACTGGTGATAGATCGTTGGTGGCCTTGGAAAGAATAGCCGAATATTACAAGAAAAGCGGTTTCACACGTCTGACTTACAAGGTTGTCCCCTACATCTATCACCGTCGACCGGCCCAAGATGACCTTTATGCTCTATATAGAATCGGTGCCCGCCGCTATCGAACCGATCTTGCAGCCGTGATCGATCTAGAAGATAGAGGCGCTATCTCATCGAGAAGGCTTCGCGCCATAAAGAAAGCAAGAAAGAATGGCATCTCAATTACAAAAGGCAGCGCTTTTATCAGCAATTTTTGGTCGGTCCTGACCGAAAACCTCGCCACTCAACATAATGTTTGTCCTGTTCACTCGGAGCAAGAGATGGCCTCGCTTATGGAATCTATGCCCAACGATATCTCGTTATGTGTCGCGCTGGACTCTGATGAGATAATTGCTGGTGTCGTTTTGTTTGATTTCTTGCGCGTTCGGCATTGCCAATATATTGGCGTCGCGGAAGCTGGTCGCCGAAAGGCGGCTTTAGACCTTGTATTTGATTCGTGCATTCAGGAGGCAGATCAGTTGGGTCTGCGTTTCTTCAGCTTTGGTATCAGTACTGAGCATCAAGGTCAGATGTTGAACGCAGGATTACATACCTTCAAAACAGAGTTTGGCGCTGGTGGAATTGTTCACGAGTTTTACGAATTCTCATTGGCTTAGGGATGGATAAGAGGACTTCTTTAAAGCAGGCGCGTATTATAGAACTGCCCAAGATTCATGACCCTCGTGGCAACCTGACTTTTATAGAAGGTGAGCGTCATATTCCTTTCGATATCAAGCGGGTGTACTACCTGTATGATGTCCCTGGAGGAGAGTCGAGAGCAGGTCATGCCCATAAAACACTGCATCAGTTAATGATAGCCATGTCGGGTAGTTTTGATGTCACGCTTGATGATGGGGTTGGTCGTGAAAAGTATCACCTCAATAGATCTTACATTGGTCTCTATATTCCCAACATGTTGTGGCGCGAGATAGACAACTTTTCCTCGGGCGCTGTCTGTATGGTTCTGGCCTCCGACTATTATCTTGAAGCAGACTACTATCGGAAATACGAAGAGTTCGTTCGCTTCGGGAAAACGTTTTGAAAATTCCGTTCATCGATTTGGCAGCTGGTTATCGGGAGCTAAAAGACGCAATGGATGATGCTTGCCGGAGAGTTCTGGCCTCGGGGTACTATGTGCTTGGACCGGAACTGGAATCGTTTGAAAACGAATTCGCGAGCTATTGCGGTGTCAAACATTGTATCGGTGTTGGGAACGGTCTTGAGGCGATTGCCCTCATGCTTCGCGCCTATGATATAGGTCGGGGAGATAGTGTCATTGTGCCCGCCAATACATACATTGCGACTTGGCTTGCCGTCACTCATGTGGGTGCTGACGTGATTCCCATAGAGCCTGACGAGCTAAGCCACAATATTGACCCACGCTGCGTGGAAGCTGCGATTACTTCCAACACCAGAGCTATTCTTGCCGTGCATCTCTACGGCCAACCGGCAAACATGGATGCGCTTGGTGAAATCGCTTCCAGGCATAATCTTTTACTTCTTGAAGATTCGGCGCAGGCCCATGGGGCCAGATATAAAGGGCGTCGAACCGGCTCGCTCGGAAGCGCTGCCGCCTTTAGCTTCTATCCCGCAAAGAATTTAGGTGCCGTTGGAGATGGAGGGGCGGTCACGACCAATGATGCAGGGTTAGCTGACAGAATTCGGTCATTTAGGAATTATGGTTCTAGGGAAAAGTATGTGAACGAGCATCTGGGATTTAACTCGAGATTGGACGAGCTGCAGGCAGCATTACTGCGAATTAAGTTAGCAAAACTCGATGAATGGAATCATCGAAGGAAGAACATTGTCGATCTTTATTTTAGGCTTCTTGGCTCACGAAAAGATTTGACTCTTCCAAAGACAAATACAGATTCGGATTCGGTCTGGCATTTATTCGTCGTGCGTCATCCGAAAAGGGATGTCCCGATCCAAAGGCTGAAAGATTCGGGAATCGATACCCTGATACACTATCCCACTCCACCTCATCTTTCCCGTGCGTATGCCCACATGGCTTTACCGCACGGGAGTTTGCCAATTACAGAAGCACTTTCGCGAGAAATATTCAGTTTGCCTTTAGGACCTCACATGACAAAGGAACAAGCCGAGAGGGTAGCGGGTTTATTGAGTTAATGCGACCACAATCGACCATGTATCAGTCAGTATCCGAATGCGCGGACGAAGTGTTGCGAAGAACTAGAGCGCATGACTTTGATGCTGCCTTAACGCTGCTAATGAATTTCGTAAGTGGTGTCTTACGAGATGAGTTGTCGATTGCCAACGTCTTTGGCTCGAAGACCCTCGACGATCTATGCGTAAAAATCGGCACAGAAGTAAATGCACAAGAAGACAATATAGCCGCCGAGAAAGAATCGAACAGACAATTGATAGTTTTTGTTGCAACGGAACTATACAAGTCAGGCGGCCATACGCAGATGATTGAGGAAATAATCGCTGCCCAGCCTGAGAAAACTCACTCAATTTTGCTGACGAATATTCTTGGAACTGCAGACTTCGAGTCCATTGTGAAAAGGTTCTCTTATTTAAATGTTTGTGTTGAGTGCGCGCCGGATGGGTCAGTGCTGTATAAATTGAGGTGGTTGCAAGACCGGCTCAGGAGGTTAAGGCCAGCAAGAACATTCTTGTTTAACCACCACCAAGACGCTGTAGCAATTGCTGCCATTCAGTCAATCGTTGACTGTGAACATTCAGAAATCATTTTCTATCATCACGTTGATCATGAGTTGTGCCTTGGTGTCTTTTTAAATTCCGCTGTTCATGTTGATCCTCACAATTTGGGGTTTTTTAACTGTCGTAACCAGCTTGGCCTCGAACGCAACGTTTATTGGCCTCTGGCAATTCGCGATCATGGTGTCCGTCCGATCAATCAGCCGTTCTTCGGCGACGGCGCCCTGAGAACGTGTAGCTCAGGCAGTGTGTTTAAATTCGAGAGACCTTACCAATACAGGTATGCTGAAGAAGTGCCGACCCTACTGGAAACAACCGGTGGGATACACATACATATTGGACATTTGTCTGCGAATACCATTGAAACCATATATGCGGGGCTCTGCAATCGTGGAATAGATAAAGAAAAATTTGTTTGGATTCCATGGGTGAGGAGTCTATGGCAGATACTGATTGAAGAACGCATCGACGTATATATCACTTCATTTCCGCTTGGTGGAGGGCTTGCAAGTGTCGAAGTTATGGGAGCAGGCATACCACTCGTCGTCCACCAAAGTTACCTCTCGAGATTTCACGGAGGCGCTGACTTAGTTTATCCCGAAGCGTTTAGTTGGAAAGTTAGTGGCGAACTGCATCAATATCTCCGAGGATTGACTCCACAAAAATTAAGACAGCAGTCTGTCTTCGCGAGAAGACATTATGAACTCTATTATTCAATCGACAAACTAAAGGGAAAACTTGACGCCAATAGAATCGCCGATAGTCCGGAAATGGCGCCTCTACCGCTTCGGCAATACACGCCCGATTTATTACAACGATGGCTTGATCAAAACAAGTATTTGACTCAGAAGGTTGGCGCGAAAATAACGCAACTTGAGGATGATATCGAAAGGCTAAGGGTTCAGCTCGCCGAGCGTGACATCGCCTTGGAGACCGTCCTTCATTCAAAAGAGACGATTCTTCATTCAAGGTCTTGGCGTATGACTGCATGGCTTCGTGTGGGTGGGAATTTTGTGCGCTCTTTGCGTCCCTGCGGTTACATAGCGGCGAGTTTGAGCAGATGCAGACAACGCTCACGTCAAATCTTCAAGAGAGCCCTTTACCCTTTGGGGCGAAGGTTATTCGCGACAGGTTTCATGAATCAGTGTTGGTACGGCGGTACAGCCGTTTCCACGCGATATACAGGCCCATGGCTGAAAAACCTTGTGTACAAACGGATAGTGGCATCTCTCAACTACATTGATCGAAAAGATACGAGCGATATACTCGACTCGTTACAATATTCGCCTGATCCAACAAAACAAAGTCGGTTAGGCAGTGGGATGCCCGGCGGTGCACCGACTGGAGTGATCTGCAAAACCGCGCCTCTCGCTGACATCGAGTCTCATCTAAGTTCGATTGCTATACCGGACGACACTGAGAGTAGCTCAATTCGGGCATCTTTCTCAATCGTAACAACGTTTTACCAACATTTGGATTGCTTCAAGGAATGCGCACAATCAGTGGCTTCACTGATTACAGGGGCGGACGATGCAATTGAGTGGCTTGTTATAAACGATGATCCTCTGATTACGGCCGATGAATTGCTAAAAGTTACAGGGAACGGTCGTTGGGTGAGAATCCTGTCAGACGGCAAAAACGTTGGTATCACTCGTAGGTTGAATCAAGCTATTGAGATGGCAAGATATGACTGGATTGTTTTTTTAGACTGTGACGATCTTATCGAGCCGCATGCTGCAAAAGTTCTCATGTTTTATCTACATCGATTTCCAAAGTGTCGCTATATTTCGTCCTGTATGGTTGACATCGACGAAAAGGGGCGCGTTCTCAGGTATCGTAAAAGGACGGAGGGGCCGAGTAGGCTTCTACGTTCGGGTATGATTGCAGGACACTTGAAGGCAATCCGCCGGGATTTGTTCCATGACGTAGGAATGCTGAATGAATCTTTCGACGGCTGTCAGGACTTTGAATTTGCCCTTCGCACTGCATTTCATGAGCCGATTCTCCTCATCCCCGATTACTTGTATCGGTACCGGTGGCATAGTTCATCGCAATCCGTGAATTTGGCTGCCAGACAGTCAACAACTGCCGATTCCATCCAACAGAAATACGTTGATGAGTTTATCAATTCCAAGCTGACCAACACTCACAATTCCAATCTGAGAATCTTGGGCGATAACCGAGTTGTTGCTGTCACTGAGCATGTTTCGGAACCACAGTCTTTGCTTTCACGGATTGATGTTCACGGAAAAGGAATAGGGGTCATCCGTACTCAAGGCATACGCATTGAGATGCTTCAGGAAGCCGTGGAATCAGTGATTTCTCAGGATATAAGCACTGACGCACTTGTGGTTGTGCATGGGAATATGGCGGCGTACGATCTCGTGGCGAAGAGTTTAGTCAATTTTGAGAATAACGTCGCTCTGATTCATGCACCTGACGTGAGCCGTAGTCGGGGCTATCCGTTGAATCTCGCGTTGCATCGCTTATTCGATAGAAGTGCGTATGATTTCCTTTTCTTTCTGGACGACGATGACATCGTATACCCGTTCTTTGCAGCGAAGATGCATGAGGCACTAAATGTTTCGCGAGCGGATGTTGTGTATGCTGCCAGCAACCGCCGAACTCTTGGGAGATCGGTAGAAATGGGATACGGACTGTTGCCGCCTTCTTGTCTGATCGCAGGCAATTTTATTCCGATTAACGCTTACTGTATCCGGTTCTCATCCTTAATTCATGCGCGGCCCGTCTTTAATGAGAGGATCCAGTATCTGGAGGACTGGGATTTCTTGCTGCAGCTTTTCCGTGATAGGCTGCAGTTTGTCCCTTTGCTTGATACATTGTCCGAGTTTCGAATAACCGCGGATGGAAACACGATCACAAAAAATAATCCAAGCGAGTGGACACGTTGTGCGGTCCAAATAAGAGAGAGCATCCAAACGATATGTCGCAGCCTTGGCCGCTGGTATCTGTTTGAGCAGTTAAATTTTCCAGAAGTGCTTAATAGGCCATTAAACCAAAGCGACGAAAACCTACTAACACAAACGCATGAGTGGATTGAAAGGTATTGTCCTCCAATAAAGAGTGAGATGCTAGCCGAAACAGTTGACAGTTGCATGACTCCGGTGAAGTCGTGAGCAATGAGACTAGATATCTCGGTCATATTGCCCGTCCTATTCCGCAAACCATCGGAACAAGCAACGGAGCTGTTGGCGAGAGCGCTTGATTCAGTAATTGGTCAGGATTATCCGGCCGACTACGAGATTCTCGTTGTCGACGACGGAAGTGCAACCTCGGTCCTTGATTTGTTCGCTGGCTCGTCCTATGCGAGACATCCTAATATCAAATGGATGCGGTTGAAGCGGAATTTGGGTTTGGTGCATGCACTGAACCGTGGGCTAATTAGCGCTAAGCATGAGCTTATAGCACGTATTGATGCAGACGACAGGTGGTGCTCCAACAAAATCGCGGAGCAGGTTCGTCTGTTTCAACAAGATCCGGAACTCTCGATCGTTGGTTCAGGAATGAGGCTCATTCGGAAAGTAGGATCGCCGCACGAGGATCTGATAAGACCTGGTAGCTGGCAAGGTATCATCAAGTTTTTTCTCGAGGTGGGATGTCCATTTCCACATGGGAGTATTGTGGCAAGGCGTTCAGTATTCAAGCTGTTGGGAGGATACCCGCACGACTCAGAGTATCAACATTGTGAGGATTTTGCTCTTTGGAGTCTCTGGCTGAGGTTTTTCAAACCTGCGATGGTTGAGAAAGTGCTCTATGAGTATTCGGTGTCTGATAACTCAGTCTCGGGAAGATTTACAGAACAGCAACGCAAAGCAACGGGTCTTGTTCATAAGAGGTTCACGAGTCTTGGAGCCATTCAAAGATTTCCGGATGCCCTGCGTGAGCTGTCATTGTTGCTTCATTTACCACTCCTCGACGTTGGTCGCCTATGTTTCATCGCATGGAAATATAGACCGACCCTTATCTTGCCTCGTCAGTCACTCAAATGGCTACGAGTGCTAATGCCGGATCGAGGACTGATCGAGTTGAGACACACTCCTCCAACTTCGACCAAGCGTGAGACGGAGAAGTGTGACGTGATCGAGATGGCTTGGGGAGCAGCTGATGCGGTTGTCAACATTAATTAGTCAGTCATTAACTACTCGCGTTATACGTCGTCCAGTTATAACTCAAAGACCTCACTTGCCCCTCCTTCGATGATAAGGGTCACTACATGTGTGAAATGTCTTTGGGCCGATCTTCCAAATTGAGAACGTTCAACCCCTCCTAATTTTCAGCTAAGTCATTAAGGAGCTATGTCCGTACTCAGGAGCGCCTGTATTTTTTTACAGTACTTCTTTAGGCCTGAGAGTTTTCGTGATCATCCGGCGGAATGAACGCACTGTGGTCAGATGGCCGCAAGTCCTCAAGTATGTCTTTTTTGCATTGTGGTCCAGGAATCGCCTCATCGCTAGCAGTCGCCATGTTTGTCCTGGTCCCGAGTCTTTATCGGGTTTTCCAAGACCAGTCGGTTTGGCCATGGGACATGGCCTGGTATGGGCAAGTATCCGTTGAGCTATGGACAGACCTCACTAGTAATCCTCATTTGTGGTTCAAGGACATGGTAGGAGCTTTCGGCACCAAGGCTCCAGGAATTGCTTGGCTTGGACAGTTCTTCGTTCCCTTTCGAAAAGTAGTCGGATCTACGGAGACAGCGTTACTATTGGAGATTTTTTCCGCACAATTCCTCACGCTAGTATTAAGCTTCCAGATCTTTAAGCAGTTAAGCAATGGACAAAACTTAGTGGCAACGGCAAGTTCTGTCTTACTTGGGTCAGCCCCACTCTTCGTGGCCATGTCTCATCAATATCTAACTGAGGCTCTTCAGCTTCTTGCAGTTACCTACTGTTTTTGGATCGCCGTGTACGCGAATTCATGGTCCCGTGCCCGAACATTCGGACATCTACTGCTTGCTACGGCTTTGGCAATGTTGATGAAAGCGTCATCCCCTTTGTACTGCATTTTCCCGACCTTAGTCGCGCTGCGGGAGGTGTTGAGAAGCCAGCCATCTGGGATCGTTTCAAGGGCAAGAGAAAACAATGGGATGTTATTTGTTTGTGGTCTCTTGATCAGTGGCATCACCGCAATTTGGTATTGGCGAAACTATTCGGCACTCAGCGAATTCATTCGAATAGCATCAAGCGGAGACGTTGCTCTGGATTACGGTCACAAAGGCACCTTTCTGGCCAAATCTGAATACTGGATACATGCGATGCAAAAAAGCATAGTGCTGCCAGAAGTATTGGCAGCGATCACTATCGCCCTTCTTCTATCGGTCTTCACGTCAGTGCGATGGAGGAAAAAAAGCGATGTGTTAAAGACGAGCAATCGTTTGAATGTGCTTGCGGCCGCAGCATTCTCGCAACTTATTGTGACACTTCTGGTATTCTCATTGAATATCAATGAAGAGCAGCGATATTTACTGCCGTTAACACCCGCCTTCGTTGTACTCATTATGTGGTGTACGTCTGTCATTGGTCAGAAGTGGGTATGGACTGTGGTGCTCTGTGCCGCAAGCTGGCAGTGGATAAATGTTCATCAGCAAGCTATGGGATGGACATCACGACGCCCGGATGTGTCTGGCTGGTTACAAGCAATTACTTGGGACGCAACCCTCCGCAATGAAGTGGAACGAGCAGTGCATGCCACTTGCAACAGCTATTCAAGGGGACGGTACAATGTCGTAGGCGTGGAGCTACCTTGGTTCAATTACAATACACTTTCATTTTATGCTGCAAAAGCGGAGCTCCCTGGACAACCACGGTGTCTCTATGCCTATCTAGGTCATGCTGAGAAAGATCCCGAAAAAGCATGGGCGCGCTTGGAGGCCCTGCACCCTGCCTTTTTTTTAACGGTCAATGAGTCCCAGCTACCAAATCCACCTGATTTCCTTAATGAAACCTCTCTTGCAGTGTTACAAAAGATCCGCGGCGATTCAGATTATGCACCTTATTCATTTGCTAGCGAGAAGGTCCTGATATTTGGAAATCGCGTCGCCAATCGTCCTTAAGGTGATAGCCGCTAGGGAATGAACATTTCCCTTTTTTCAAAGTGCATTTCCCATACTCGGGTGACATGGGTGTGTACTGGCAAGCGAAGAAAGAAAGTTTACTTCTCACGATGGATATAAGTGTCGTCATACCCACATACAATCGTCTAAATCTGCTGCCAAGCGTAATTGATTCCTGGCGAGAGGTGCATCGTGTAACTAAATGTAATTACGAAATAATCTTCTCTGATGATGGATCGCAGGACGGCACAGTGCAATTCCTGCGCGAGGTAAAGGATTTGCCGCTCACGATCCTAGAGAACGACCATGGCGGTCCTGCCAGGGCGAGAAACATGGCAGTAGCACGAGCAATTGGTGACAGACTCCTTTTTATGGGCGATGACATATTTCCTCATTTTGATCTCCTCAATCAACATTGGGCTCATTCCAAGCGACTAGGCGAAAATGTGGCAGTGCTAGGAGAGGTGTTATGGCATCGTGATGTAAAAGTAAACCACCTGATGCACCACATAACACAAGTCGGGAATGAGCAGTTCAGCTATAATCGACTTACCTCAAACGCGTTTACAGATTTTCGGCATTTTTATACATGCAACATTAGCGTCGACCGTAAGGTAATTTCTCGAGAACCTTGTATCTTCGATGAGCGGTTTTATAAGGTCAACTTTGAAGATATTGAATTGGGATTCAGACTGTCAAAGCGTGGTGGAAAAATATTCTATTTACCAGCTGCGAGAGGCTACCATTATCATCCATATACAGCTAAAGAGTTTTACAGAAGACAAGAAAATGCAGGAGAAATGGCAGTTGTATTCTCGAGCCTGCATCCCGAAATTGATGAGGTTCTGCGGGTGTCTGCCATTCAGAATAAATTTTCTTTATATCAAGCCTCCCAAAGAGAGCGCCCACAAGAGGGAACGGCTAATATTCTTGCTGACGTAATGAATAGATGCGAAGAGTACGAGGACCTTTTGGAAACGTTCGATCAAACATCCTTCTGGGATCGGACACTGCTGAAGGATCACTTGTCAAATATTTACTTCCGCTTGTTTCGTTTCTCATTTGAGTCTGGTGTGCTCGTTAAGTTATTTCCAGCGCAGAGTGTAGCTATTGCAGAATATTTGGAGAAACGTTATTTCGGCTGGGATTTTTATTGGGAGACCAAGATGTCGCTTGCCTGCCTGTGGGGACGGTATGGCCGTCTCGACAAGAAGCTGATCCTTAGTCTTCGCAAGGACTACTCGCTTGGTTGGCGTTTTCGTCAAATTGGTCCTATGAAAGATAAATGGCTCCATTTGTTGATCCGCATTCTGCGTGAAGCCAAGCGGCTCGTTAAGGGAGTCATCCGAAGATCTAGAGTCCTGCAAGCCGTACGCGATTCAATCTTGATGTATAGGCTGAAGCGGAGAGTGAGCAACTCTCGTGGTTCTTCGGCGCCCGTACGGCTCGGCGTTATCTTGTCTGATTGGGATGAACAAGCAAACGAGCTCAAATCCAAGCTGCTTTCGGATTTTGGGGCTAATATATGTACGATTTATAGTACTAAGGCCGGATATATTCTGCGCGGTTTGAATACTGAACTACAACACTACCGTACGAGACAGGATCTTCCTGTTGATTACCTTTATGAGCCTCAAAATATCTTCACGGCATTAAGCTTTGAACATCTTAAAAATGTCATTCTATGTTTAAATTTCTACGCCTTTGATTTTGTGCTTGTGTCGCATTCCCTTTTAGACTTGCCTCATGTTTCAGTAGGTATTCTCAAGGATCAACTGATCTACTCAGTTCGAGCGGCTAGAAAATTTCCAGACATCGAATACGGACTCGGAAAAGTGTTACGACTTATGCCGAGTAGCCCATTTGCGCAAGACCAAGCGCTAGAGAGTCTCTTCCCAGCTCGAAATGTTTTTCACAGCGTTGAAGAAGGTGTGGTTTACATTGGAAGGAAAACAGAACCTCCTCGCCTCAAAGCGCGCGCTCCTTTCATGACGTTTGCAAAAAGGAAAACTACAATTTTTGTGTGGCCAGTCTTTATGGCGGTCGGTGGCGTAGAACGGAATACTATTGAAATAATGAGGCAGCTATCGATTGATTATCATTTTGTGTTGATGACCATGGAGCGTCTCGAAAGTAGTCAGGGCAGTTTACATCACCAACTTAAAGATATTACTAGCGACGTCTATGACCTGGCCGAAATTGCGCCGCAAGCCGATTATCTGCCCCTGCTATATCAGTTGAAGCAAATCTACGAGCCGGATCTGATTTGGATCTGCAATGGATCTCCGTGGTTAGTGGATAATGCGCTGAACATACGGGAAATCTTCAGCGAGATACCTATCGTCGATCAGCAAGTATATGACACGAAAGAAGGATGGGTGAACAGGTATCCAGAAAAAGGGATCCAATCGTTTGACCGTTTTATAGCCATAAATAAGAAAATCGAACAAGTATTTTATGAGAGGATTAAAATCCCAAGAGAGAAGGTAGACCTAATATACCATGCAATTGATGCTTCACGCGTGACGGAAGCTGTAGCGATGAAAGGTATTCTGAGTGAACATGAGGTGAGAAAAAAATATGGACTTCCTTTGCATATGAAATGTTTCCTCTTCGTGGGACGAATGCATCCACAGAAAAGGCCATTGGATCTCTTAAAGTTGGCTGCGAAAAGGCAGAGAAGGGGCGATGATTCGTTTTTTATAATGATTGGAAACGGACCACTGAGTGACGAGGTTGATGAATTCATTTCTAGGCATCGAATTCTGAACGTACTTAGAATTAATTTTGTGGAGAACCCTGTCGAAATAATGCTGTTTGCTAGCGGTATTATTTTCACCTCTGCTTATGAAGGGCTACCTGTTGCCCTGCTAGAAGCTCTAGCAGTCAGGGTTCCGGCATTTTGTACAGATGTTGGAGATATTGGGTTGATACTGGAAGAGTATGGCTGTGGCCTGACCGTGCCATGCTCAGGAGATATTGATGAATACGAACAAGCGTTCGATGAGTTCCTATGTGATCTTACCCAGTATCGCAGAAACTTAGAAATCAACGCGGCAAGAATCCTTGACAGATTCTCGGGAGAAAGCATTGCTCGGCGCTATGCGTCAGTTTTTGACAAGTCAATGAACGACGTCTCTAAGAGAACGGTACCGCGCTCAAACTTTAATGCCAGAGGAGGAACGGACCTTTCTCAAATTGCTTGACTCAGGCAGAATCGTGAAGCAAGTCTGCAGCAAGTGGGTTTCCGGCCGTGTTGGAAGTACCCTCAACCATGCGCGCTGCCATCAAGCGTTTGGCGACCATTTTCAAAATGCGTTTGAAGGCTTGCATTGTGGACCTAGCCCGGATTGGCAGGGAAGAAGGACGGACTCTCGTGGAGGGGAAAACTGCGACCCGTTATACGCTCTCTGATGAATGGCAAGAACTCAAGTCCAAAATCGACTGGATGCATGCGCCAAGAATGGCAGATTACGTAAATGGACTTGTTTCTGGGAAATCATTATCTGAAGGTGGTCATTGGGCGGAATACGCAAGAATCAATCACATACAGCCGCTTGCCGTTAAGCGTGGCAGGCGCTTAAGTATGGTTTCATTTGCATGTGGAAGCGCGCACATTGAAGAGAGTTTGATTGCCCAATTTCATTGGCCAATTTCTCGACTGGTCGGACTTGAATACGATGGTCAACTGCGTGCGCACGCAGATATCACATTCAAGCAAAAATGCCCTGAAATAGCCGCCAGTTTTTATCATTTTGATTACAATGCACCGCTGAGGATTGAAGAAAAGTTTGATATTGCTTTTTGTTGTCACTCTCTTCATCACGCGTCGGATGTCGAGTTAGCGTTGTCGAGCATAAATCAAACATTGAGGGAGGATGGAGTATTCATTGGAATCGATTTCTTCGGTCCGACGCGTTTTAAAATTGAATATGATGTCCTTCCTCTTATTGAGGAGCTTTTCGATGTCCTTCCGGAACATTTCCGAAGAGACCTAAGGAGTGTTGCCGGAGAAGTTACGAAACGCTTTGTAACGGATTCGATCCGAACTGTACGAGAGACCGATATCTCGGAGTCAATTCGAAGCTCAGATCTAAGAACCCTTTTGTTCTCAAGCTTCCCTGTTATTGATCAAAAGCCAATGGGCGGAACGCTTCTTCGCTGGCTTCTTCAGTACAGAGCTGGGAACTTTAGACATGACAATCCTGATCACATTGCGATCATACGACTACTGCAGGTAATCGAACGAGAATTAATTTTGTCCAGACGCATCAAGTCTGATGACTTATTCTTTGTTCTCGGCAAAACTAATCGCTTGTAACGCTGCAAGTCAGCAGCCGTCGTTTGTAGCGAGCCACCGAAACATCACTCGACGAGCCAGCGGCGACCTCAGTCATGCCTACCGGCTTTTAAGTGGACTTTTCCGCCACTTGTAATCGGAACCGATTCGCTAATTCCTTCCTGTTCTTCATCTCGAAGATGCGGACGAGCACATAGGCTGCTTTCGCAACCGATAGCCACTGTGAGATGGGTTTTAGTCTGCAAAATAGAAGCGGCCTCATTTCAATTATAGTTCCCAGTTACAATCATCGACGCTATGTCGGTGAAGCGGTGATGAGTGCCCTTTCGCAGACCTATGAAGACATTGAGGTCATCGTCGTTGATGACGGATCTCTAGATGGTTCGCCAGATCTTATTGCCGCAATCAAAGATTCGAGATTGACGCTGGTTCGTCAACAAAATAAAGGAGCTCATGCTGCGATCAACCGCGGCCTAGAAATGGCCAAAGGTGATTTTGTGGCAATCCTCAATTCCGATGATTTGTATCATCCGACACGTCTTGAGAAGGCGATAACTGCCTTCGAAAGTGACAGAGATTTGGAATTAATATCAAGTTGGATTCATATTGTGAACAGCGATGGAGCCGTTATTGCCACAAAAAAAGGTTGGGAAAATCTTCATCCCTGGCCATTACGCCGTGCCGAAGCTGGCTATAAAAAGACCGACGACTTCAATTTGAATTTATTGGCAAGCAATTTTGTTTCGACGACAAGCAATATTGTCTGTCGGAAAGCGCTCCTCGCTAGAATAGGAATGATGCGGAATCTCAAGTTCGTGCACGATTGGGATTTCTTACTCAGGGCAAGCGCAGCTTCCAAGTGCGCACAAATCTGCGAGCCGCTTATCAAGTACCGTGTTCATGAAGCCAATACGATCACTACTGATCGTCGCGCGATGCTTTTTGAAATTTGTTGGGTGTTCGCAGCTAACATCCACAGATTTGAGGGCAGAATAATTTTTAATTCTACAGACTCCGGCGCACTCTCGAATGACATTGAGATGTTGCATGAGTCCACGAATTTTCAAGGAAATGACAAATTAGTCTGGATTATGCGGTCCTTCATCGAAGCGCAGAAATCTATTGGTAGAGCAAATCCAGATGAGATTCTCTTGGAAGACCCAGTGGTCCGAGAGAGGTTTATCAGTTTGGTGGCCGATGTGACGGCGAATCAAGATGGTCCTGTTGGTTCGTTGATCAATTTCCTCGTCAGGCGTTTTCGCAGTTACAAACTAGGCTTCGGCAATTAGATGATGCTTATCCTCAGTTGGAGATATTTGGCCGAGAAGCATTGTGAATAGAGAGGCCCTTCACTCATGCTCAACATTAATAAAGGCTGCGTGTCGCCTCGGCGGTAATCTGCCTCTGCTCAGAGAATCTTTCGAAATACTTAAGCTCGAAGGATGGTCAGGATTAACGCGCAGGCTACTCTCTTATGGGGAAAGCTATCAGTACAGCACGCATTACGGCGAATGGATAGTCCGCTATGATGCACTTAACGATGAGAAACGCTCCATTATACGCACACGAATAAAGGCATTCCCGCACTTGCCGGTTGTCTCCGTGGTGATGCCAACGCATAACACAAAGCCCCAGTGGCTAATTGAGGCCATCGAGTCAGTCCGAAATCAACTGTATCCCAATTGGGAACTTTGCATTGTGGATGATGCATCGACAGATTCGCGCGTGCGTCCAATTCTGGAACGCTACATCTCGGAAGATGATCGCATAAAGGTGGTGTTTAGAAAAACCAATGGCCATATCTCTGCAGCATCCAACAGCGCGTTGCAGCTTGCCACCGGCGATTACATTACCTTCCTTGATCATGACGATCTCCTTCATGAGCACGCCCTGTATTGGGTGGTCGACGCCATTGTCCGTCATCCCGACGCTCAACTAATCTATTCGGATGAAGACAAAATCGACACATCGGGTAGAAGGTCAACTCCATATTTCAAGTGTGGATGGAATCAAGACCTCTTTTATTCACAGAATATGATATGTCATCTGGCTGTCTACAAAACAAACCTGATCCAAGAGTCTGGTGGATTTCGAGAAGGCTATGAGGGTGCACAAGATTATGACCTTGCCCTTCGTTGCATCGAACGGATTGACCCGAAAGACATCCTTCACATTCCTCGTGTTTTATATCACTGGCGTGCCCACCGACAGAGCACGGCCCTCGCGGGAACTGCTAAGGCATACGCCTTGAGCGCTGGCGAAAGGGCTCTGAACGAGCATTTTCAACGCCGACGGGTCTGTGCAGTCGTAGAATCGTTGTCCCATCTGCGAATGTACCGAGTGCATTATCAGTTGCCGCAGGTATTGCCGATGGTAAGCCTCGTGGTCATCGCTCGAAATGGGTCAGATCTTATCCACCAATGTATTAGGAGCATTCTGCAAAAAACGACTTATCGGAATTACGAAGTCGTGATTATGGATAACGTCTCAAATGATCCAAAGGTGATTAATTATCTTGAATCGCTCAAGGCTCAGCCACAAATTCGAATTATCCGCGACAATGGTCCATTTAATTTCTCTGCTTTCAACAATGCAGCGGTTCAATGCGCGCACGGAGAAATAATCGGACTGCTCAACGACGATACCGAGGTGATCTCACCCGACTGGTTATCTGAAATGGTCAGCCACGCAGTGAGACCGGAGGTGGGAGCCGTTGGTGGACGGTTACTTTATCCGAATAATACCGTCCAACACGCAGGTGTGATTCTGGGAATACGCGGCGTCGCGGGGTATGCTCACAAAAAATTGTCTCGATATTCCAGCGGCTATTTCAGAAGGGCAGTGGCAATTCAGTCATTGTCTGCGGTTAAGGCGGCTTGCCTCCTCATTAGAAGAGAAGTCTATCTCAAAGTAGGCGGATTAAATGAAGACCTCGGGGCTCCATATAGTGACATCGATTTTTGTCTAAAACTACGTGAGGCGGGCTACAGAAATATTTACACACCCTATGCTGAACTTTACCATCACGAATCGGGCACCGAACGTCGCGACGATACGGGGCAAACACCACTGACATTTGAAAAGGAACAACAGTATATGAAAAAACGTTGGAAGGGGTTATTGCTGGATGACCCTGCTTATAACCCCAATCTCACGTTAGAAGATGAAGACTTTGGCCTGGCGTGGCCGCCAAGAGTGGATCTGTTGGGTTCTGGCGGTTTAAATTAAGGCTTGCCGGGATCGTTACACCGTCCTCGTGTGTTCGACTTCATAAGATTTCCTGTTGATCGAGAACTGTCAATTCTAAGAACCTTGAGAATTAAAGAGCAATAAGACAGTTGCTCAAGTACTTGTCAAAAGATAAGTTGCAGGAATCTTCCACCTTTCGAGATGAAAGCGAGACCATTGTGAGAAAGTAATCATACTACAAGCGTCAGCCCTCGTGTTGTTCCATTAGACTCCTTCAGTATCTTGTAAAAAATGAAAGCTTAACATCATGGGTGATTCGAAAAGCATCATCGTCCTCTTGGCTGCTTACAATGGCGGGCGATATGTAGTTGAACAGATCCAAAGCATTCAAAGACAAACGATATGTAATTGGACGTTGCTCGTGAGAGACGATGGATCCAACGATCAGACGAGGAACATTCTTGCCCAATTCGCCGCCAGAGATTCGCGAATTCGGGTGATCGAAGACCGTCTCGGCCGCTTGGGAGCGACGAGGAACTTCGGCGCCTTAATGCAGATGGCGATAACAGAAACTGCGGATATCGTGTTTTTTTCAGATCAAGATGACGTGTGGCTACCCGATAAAATGTTCAAGCAGCTCCAGTCGCTCTACGATTTGGAGAATCGGTACGGAAAGCACCTGCCTTTTTTAACTTATTCGGATATGGAAGTTGTGGATGAAAGTCTTAGCCAGATCCATCCTTCATTCATGCGGTACCAGAGACAACAGCACGAACCGCGGAATCCGATTAATGTCCTATTGACGCAGAATTTTGTTGCCGGTTGCACGGTTGCCATCAATCGACCGCTTCTCCAATTTGCGATTCCTCTTCCTGATGAGATCCACTTACATGATTGGTGGTTAGCAGTTTGTGCCGCTGCTTGCGGACGGCTAGGATACGTCGATGAGCCTTTAGTGCGATACCGTCAGCACGCTTCAAATAAGGTGGGAGCGGTAACGGTGCCGGGGATGTTTAATTTCCTGGCTGCTGCGTATCGAAAGCGCTTATCAGAACCTCAATATTCAACCCTGAGACCAATTCTCCAAGCGGCCGCTCTTAGTGAGCGGTTGACAATACGAAAGGTGGACTGCTCTTCGGACGTCCGTCGTGTTATCGACGCCTTTGCCGCATGTGGAGAGGCTGGGATGTTGTGTAGGCTGGTGACGGTGTATCGATTGCCGCTTCGCCGCCAAGGTATCTTGAGAAAGCTTTTATGGTTTGCGAGGCTTTTTTGTTCCCGACGACCACCGAAGGCAAAACCCTCGAATCAAATGGATCAATGCAAGCTTCGAAGTAGCGCAGGGTCAGGTCCATCATAGTCATTGTGTCTGAAGCAGAATAAGGCTCCCGCCGTGCTTACCGTCATCATTCCCACCTATAACGCGTCGCAATATCTCGATGCCCAGTTAACAGCACTGCGCGCTCAGACCATTAAAGACGTTGATATTCGTATTATTGATTCATCTTCTTCCGATGAAACTGTTTCCATTGCCAAGAAGCATGGAGTTGAGACGCTGGTGATACCAAAGCAGGAGTTTGATCACGGAGGCACAAGGACATTAGCGGGAAAGGATTGTTCGACAGCAGAAATTCTTGTCTATCTTACACAAGATGCTGTCCCTGTTGATGAGAGGTCAATTGAATCGCTAATTAAGCCGCTTTATGACCCGACCTGCGGAGCCACATTCGGCCGGCAGATTCCACTTCCTGATGCTACCCCTTTTAGCCGCCATGCACGCTTCTTTAACTATCCGCCATCGTCCTACATCCGCACCTATGAGGACCGTATAAGTCTCGGTATTCGCGCCGCATTTTGCTCGAATTCGTTCGCAGCCTATAGACGAGAGGCCCTTGATGAAGTAGGGTGGTTCGCTGAAAATCTTCTTGTTGCCGAAGACATGCATGTCTGTGCCAGAATGCTGCGCAAAGGCTTTACCCTAAGATATGTTGCTGAAGCGAAGGTGTACCACTCGCACAACTATACTGTGATTCAGGAATTCCAGCGGTATTTCGATTTGGGGGTATTCTTCGGGAGAGAGCAGTGGTTGCTTGATGAGTTTGGAAAGCCGGAAGGAGAAGGTGGAAGATTCTTACGATCTGAATGGTCGTTTCTTTTCTCACAAGGACTCTTGTATTTGTTTCCAGTCAGCGTTCTCAGAACGGCTGCCAAGCTACTAGGCTATCGCCTCGGTCTTTTGCATGAATTTTTGCCGCCATGGATGTTGAAAAACATGAGCATGCACGGGATATCGCGGAGTACTGTGTGAGATAACGACATGCTGAAACGACACATGCAATTTCTGCAAAGCCTTCTCTTTCTGTTTGACCTGACGGTCATTTGCGCCTGCTGGCTGACGGCATACTACCTCAGATTTCTTCAGGGCCTCGCTCCAACTGAGAAACCCATTCCTCCTTTCGAAATGTATGTGTGGCTGGTGATCCCCATTCTGCTCGTTTGGGGAATTTCGTTCCGGGCCTTCCATCTCTACCGTCCTCGCCGAATGGGAAGTCATCTTGAAGAATTTTTCGATATCGCCAAGGCAAACACGTTGGCTGTTTTGGTGCTCGTCGCGGTGACTTATTTTATGCGTCAGTTCGACTACTCGCGACTCGTGTTCCTTTATTTTTGGATGTTGAACCTGGCGACTCTTGGCTTCTCGCGCATGGCTTTCAGGGAAGGGCTGCGGTTCATGCGCAAGCAAGGGTTCAATCAGCGCCATTGCCTAATTGTGGGGGCAGGAAAGCTTGGACAGCGAGTCGCGAGATCCCTGGCGCTGCACAGCGAGTTTGGCATAAAGACACATGGCTTTCTCACACGGCAACCGAACAAAATCGGCCAAACGTATGAAGGTTGCTCAGTCGTCGGCTTCTATTCAGACATCGAGAAATACTCCCCAGGAATGGATATTGTCTTTCTGTGTCTGCCTCCTGGAGGGGAGGAATATGCGGAAAAGATTCTGCAATACCTCGCGACCACTACAATAGAAGTGAAAGTGATTCCTTCAATTTACGAATTCATCACATTGCGGGCTGAAGCCGAAATGTTTGATGGTTTGCCTCTGATCACCCTGCAAGGCTCTCCGCTCTACGGATGGAACGGAGTCGTGAAGCGAATGACAGACCTTGTGGGGGCAACCATCGCATTGACGCTCGCCGGTCCCATACTGGCGGTGATCGTGGCGCTCATCAAGGCGACGTCATCCGGACCAGTTCTTTATAAGCAAGAAAGAATGGGCCTCGATGGCAAACCATTCTTCATGCTGAAATTTCGAACCATGTATGCCGATCATCCTGGAGACACGAACCTTCTAACTTCTCGAGATGATCCCCGAGTTACACCTATCGGCCGCCTTTTGCGAAAGACGAGCCTTGACGAGTTGCCTCAATTCTGGAATGTTCTTATGGGAGACATGAGCATTGTTGGTCCACGCCCCGAACGTTCTTGGGTTGTCGAAGAAGTGCGAAAGCAAATTCCTTTGTATATGCTCAAACATAAAATGAAGGCCGGGATCACTGGCTGGGCCCAAGTCAACGGCTGGCGAGGTGCTACGTCACTGGACAAGCGAATTGAGTACGATTTGTATTACATCGAACACTGGTCGCCTTGGTTCGATCTCAAAATTATGTGTATGACTTTGTGGAGGGGGTTCCTTCACAAGCATGCCTATTGACATTTGCATCATTGGGGCTTCACTTGCCTAGGCAACCTGAATTCTTATGAACATACTGGTCACGGGCGGCGCCGGCTTTATCGGCTCACATCTGGTTCGTCGTTTGGTTGTTCAGAGCGGACACTATGTCGTGAATCTCGACGCG
>JAJFBJ010000042.1 GCA_020697375.1 Nitrospira sp.
TTGGCTGGGGGACTAGGAATCGAACCTAGGTAGTCAGATCCAGAGACTGACGTCCTACCGCTAGACGATCCCCCAACCGGTCCACACAGTAATATAAGCCTCTCAGCCCAGTCAAGATCGACGCCGGCTCTTGACCGCCTCTCAGGATCGCGAGGCCTGCTCAATCCCGCGGCGAAGTCTCTTCAAGGTACGGTCCCGGCCAAGCACCTCCATCACCTCGAACAGTCCGGGGCTTGCTGTCCGGCCGGTGAGGGCGACCCGTACCGGCTGGGCCAGTTGTCCCATCTTGATCCCCTCTTTTTCGACCAGCTTCTTAAAGGACTCTTCCCACTCCTCCTTCGAGACAGTGGGAAAGGCCTCGAATCGATCCGCCAGCTTGGTCAACAGAGGCACATGGGCTGGTGTCAGGAATTTCTTCGCCGCTTCTTCATCAAACAGGACTGATTCACCGAAGTACGGTGTCACCCAATGGACCATTTCCACCAAGGTTTTGGCGCGCTCCTTCACCAGGACCACCAGCTGCGCAAGCCATTCGAGCGAGACGGAACGAACCTCACCTTCGAGTCCCGCCTGTTCGAGAAACGGCACGAGCGCTTGAGCGATCTGACCCGGCGGACTGGACTTGACGTATTCGGCATTGAGCCACAACAATTTGTCTGGATTGAATATGGCCGCCGACGTCTGGACATTCTTCCAGGAGAATTTTTCGATCAGCTCTTCCCGCGAGAAAAGTTCCTGGTCTCCGTGCGACCAGCCCAACCGAACCAGGTAATTCACCATGGCATCGGACAGGTATCCCATATCTTTATAGGCCATGATGGATGTGGCGCCATGGCGTTTCGACAAGCGCGTCTTGTCCGAACCGAGAATCATCGGCAAATGTCCGAAACGCGGGAGCGGAAATCCCAGCGATTGAAAAATCGGAATTTGCCGTGGAGTATTGGTCAGATGGTCGTCACCCCGCACCACATGGGTAATGCCCATCACGCCATCATCCACCACCACGGAGAAGTTATAGGTTGGATATCCGTTGGTTCGAAGAATGATCAGATCATCCAAAATCTGGTTATCGAAGACCACACGCCCCTTGACCAGATCATCGATGACCGTCTGTCCGTCCTGTGGGGCTTTGAAACGGAGAGCCGCTTCACCGAGTGGCTTTACCAGACCGAGATTCCGGCATCGGCCGTCATATTTTGGGGACAGACCTTTGGCCTCTGCTTCCTTCCGTCTGCTCTCCAGTTCATCCGGCCGGCAGACGCACCAGTATGCCTGCCCTTGCGTGAAGAGTCGCAGGGCGTGTTCACGATACAGATCTATCCGATCAGTCTGCCGGAAAGGTCCTTCGTCCCAATCGAGTTTGATCCAGCGCATGCCGTCGAGGATGGCTTGGATCGACTCTTCGGTGGAACGACTCTGATCGGTGTCCTCAATACGAAGGATGAAGACCCCGTTCTGTTGCCTTGCAAACAGCCAGTTGAACAATGCTGTTCGCACTCCCCCGATATGGAGATAGCCGGTCGGACTGGGCGCAAAACGAACCCTGACCTGAGTCATGGCGTGACCGTCGCTTTCGTGGAGATTGTAACGGGGCGCTATCTATAACATGGCATGGAAACGATGTACAGAACGGCGCTGTTCCATTCTGAATCCGTTTTTGCTATGAGACTGCAATGGCCGAACCAACTCAAATGGCTGAAATCGTCTCGCTCTCCGCCCTTACTGCGCATACGACCGAATTGGTCCTCCTGCCCCTCAAGCGCTCCATTTCATTCGAGCCGGGACAGTGGATTTCGCTTCAATTGCCGGTCGGAGAGCGCCCGCCTCTCAATCGAGCCTACTCCCTGGCTGAACCAGAGTCCTCAACAGGCCGGCTCACACTGGTCTTCGATCATGTTCCAGGAGGAAAAGGATCGGGCTATCTTTCCAAGCTTCAGGCCGGGAACTGCATTCCGCTTTCAGGTCCCTACGGCCGCTTCGTTCTTTCTCATCAAGATTCTCAACACTTGCTGTTGATCGGACGCTACTCCGGCCTCGTTCCACTTCGCTGCATTCTTCTCTCGCTGGCGAGCCAGGGCACGCTGCCCTTAACCACGCTCATTGCGCAGGCACCCAGCTACGACGAACAGCTCTACCATGAGGAATTCATGACTCTCGCGACGAATCAGCCCAATTTTCACTACTTGCCGCTTGTGAGTGCGGACCCCGCGGACAGCGCCGCAGCAGTGGAGGCGATCCAACAGATTGCAGGCAACGGGCGGAACGTGACACCCATGATTGCCGGAATCAAGTCATTTGCACGCCCGCTACGGACAGTTTTAATGGAGCTAGGCTTCGATCGCAGGGCGGTCAAGCTTGAAACCTACGACTGAAGAAGTGCAATGGTGATTGACTGATCGGGATGATCGGCCTGAGCTGTCGGACTATGGGTTACTCTTACACGGTCCGATGGTCCATTTTTTCGTCAATGCCCTTCCTTCGTCAGATTCTTATTGACGGCGGGAATTTCTATGACGACTTCCGATGTTCCATCAGGCACACATTGGCATCCAAGCCGTGATTGCAAGGTTGTGACTGGAGCTTCGTCCAATTGATCAAACTCGTCATCCGTTCCTTCATTACAGGTTTCCAAGCCCTTTTTCACAATCACATGGCAGGTTGAGCACGCACAGACGCCTCCACACACATGCTCCAGATCGATCCCACTTCCCAGCGCGATATCGAGAATACTTCCGGGAAGCCCGGTAGGACCGTAAGGAATTTTGCCCGGCTGCACTTCTACCTTTTTTTCAGTTTTGTCCGGAAACGTAAAGGTAATCGTATAGGGTTTGGTTGGTAGTTCAACGTCGGCCTTTTCGATATAAGGATTTGTCCCGCCCATTTGATCAACCCCTTTTTTACTAATGGGTTATAGCCTAGGATTGCTCTTCTTCATCGGCTAGTTTCTTCGACCAGCGCAGGTTGAATCGTCAATGCCCTCAACCCCGATCTATTGACAGTCCAAAAGAGCACATGATAGGTTTAGTACGACTGAATAGATCGGAGATCATTATAGTCTCCGACTTTTAAGATCGGCAATAGGCCAATGTTGAAATTATCAAAAAAAGCTGACTACGGGCTGATGGCACTCCAGCATATCGCGGCGAATCAATATGGCGATGTCGCGCGGGCTCGTGTGGTGAATACAAAAGAAATTGCCGAGGAGTACCACATTCCTCTCGAACTCTTGGCCAAAGTCCTGCAGACCTTGGCCAGAAGCGGCCTGATCGACAGTCACAACGGCCCCAAAGGAGGCTACCTTCTAGGCAAAAATCCGCGTGAAATCACGATTGCCCAGGTATTGGAAAGCCTGGAAGGGCCGCTTGGCCTTATGGATTGCTCGCATGAGAAAGAAGCCGATGCCTGTATGCAACGCGAGCACTGTAACATCAGGACTCCGCTGTTGAAAGTCCAGAGTAGCATTTACCAATTACTGAACAGCATGACCTTGCAGGATATGATGGGGGGCACCCCACTCATCACCATTCAATCCGTCGCGACGGAACAACAAGGAGTTGAGCGATGAAGTTTCCGATCTACCTGGATAACCATTCGACCACCCCGATGGATCCTCGGGTGTTGGAATCAATGTTGCCCTATTTCACGGAGAAATTCGGGAACTCCGCAAGCCGGAACCATGCATTCGGATGGGAGGCCGAAGAGGGCGTCGATAATGCCCGAAAACAGATTGCCAAACTGATTCATGCGGACGCCAAAGAGATTGTCTTCACCAGCGGAGCGACGGAATCAGATAATTTAGCCTTGAAGGGCGTCGTCGAGATGTACCACGAAAAAGGCGACCATATCATCACGTCCTCCACTGAACATCGCGCAGTACTGGACACGGCCAAAACACTGGAAGCCAAACGCGGCGTCAAAGTCACCTATCTCCCGGTCGATAAGTTCGGCATGGTCAATCCTGAGGATGTCCGCAACGCAATCACCGATAAAACGATCCTGATTTCCATCATGTTCGCCAACAACGAAATCGGCACGCTCAATCCCGTCAAGGAAATCGGAAAAGTCGCGAAGGAAAAGGGCATCCTCTTTCACTGCGACGCCACCCAAGGCGTTGGTAAAGTCCCGGTCGATGTGCAGGACATGGGTATCGACTTGATGTCCTTTACCGCTCATAAGATCTATGGGCCTAAGGGCGTCGGCGCCTTATACGTGAGAAAAAAGAATCCTCGAGTCCGCATCGCGGCTCAAATCGATGGAGGCGGCCATGAGCGCGGCATGCGATCCGGCACCCTGCCGGTACCACTGATCGTAGGTTTCGGCAAGGCCTGCGAACTGGGCGGACAGGAAATGGCCGCCGAAGGAGAGCGACTCTTGGTTATGCGTGATCGTCTGCATGCAACCATTACCAAGGCTCTTGAAGACGTGTACTTGAACGGCCACCCGACGCAACGCCTTCCGAACAACCTCAACATCTCTTTTGCCTATGTCGAAGGCGAATCGCTCCTGATGGGTTGTAAAGAAATCGCGCTGTCCTCGGGTTCTGCCTGTACCTCGGCGACTCTGGAACCCTCATATGTGTTGCGTGCATTGGGCGTGGGAGCGGAATTGGCGCATTCCTCCATTCGATTCGGGCTGGGACGCTTCACGCTCGACGAAGAAGTTGACTATGCCGGAAAGAGAATTATCGAGACAGTCACCAAGTTGCGGGAAATGTCGCCGTTGTATGAAATGGCCAAAGAAGGTATCGACTTGAAATCCGTGCAATGGGCAGCGCATTGAACTGAACAATCACAATTCCTTACTTATACATTTTCGGAGGACACTATGGCCTATAGCGACAAAGTCGTCGACCACTTCAACAATCCCCGCAACATGGGCAGTTTCAAGAAAGAAGAAGACGGGGTCGGCACCGGCATCGTCGGCGCACCGGAATGCGGCGATGTCATGAAACTCCAGATCAAAGTTCAAAACGATACGATTGTGGACGCCAAGTTCAAGACTTTCGGGTGTGGCTCCGCTATCGCCAGCTCCAGCCTGGCCACCGAATGGCTCAAGGGCAAAACCGTGGATGAAGCCGGCAAGATTAAGAACACAGAGATCGTGCAGGAGCTGAATCTTCCTCCGGTCAAAATTCACTGCTCGGTCCTGGCAGAAGACGCCATTAAGGCAGCCCTTGCCGACTACAAAAAGAAAGAAGACGGAAAAGAGACGATGATCAAGTAACCTTGCGCCGCATGAAGCGAAGGAGATGACATGGATACACCAGAAACTGCGACTGCACCTCCGGTGATCACGCTGAGCGAATCTGCTGTGAAAGAGGTCAAACGGCTGATTAATGTGCAAGGCCTGACAGAGGGCGGACTCAGGCTCGGCGTGAAAGGCGGCGGATGTTCCGGACTCAGCTATACGATCAACTTCGATGACAAAATCGGACAGTACGACGCCGTTTACGATATTGAAGGCGTGAAGGTCATCGTCGATGCCAAGAGCGCCATTTATCTGCAAGGGACGCAGTTGGATTTTCAGAAGGACTTGATGGGCGGTCAGTTCAAGTTCGTCAATCCCAACGCCAATAAGACCTGTGGGTGCGGAGAGTCATTCTCCGCGTAAATCGCCTACACACACTTGACATGCATGGCAATGAGGCATGGCCGCGTGCGCCATGCCTCTCTTCACCGAGGACCTGCTATGGATCAGGCGCCCAAAGTCTCCAGTTCTCGCACCGAGCTTCAAATGGCACGGAGCATGTGCTGGCACTGCCAATCTGAAGTATCGGGTGAGTACTTTTGCGACCGTTGCGTGAAGGTTCAGCCGCTTTCCAAGGAACTGGACTACTTCACCTGCCTGGGACTTCCACGGCTTCTCACCATCGATGCCACCGGTCTGGAGAATAAATTCTACGAAATGAGCCGCTCATTCCATCCCGATTTTTATCAAACCAAGACCGATACCGAGCGCACCATCAGCCTGGGCAACTCGGCCCTGCTCAATACAGCCTACCGGACACTCAAAGATCCGATTCAACGCGCCGAATATCTGGTGCGGTTGGAAGCGGGATCTGTGAAGGAAATTCGGAATCATCCGCCGGCGGACCTGTTCGAAGAAATTCTTTCCTTGCAGGACGATCTCGAAAATTTTCGAGCCGCAGCCGGTCAACCGGAAGCGGAGCTCACGAATTTGCGGGCCAAACTTCAATCGGATCGCGAAATGCTCGAACAGCGGCAGCAGAGCATGGAATCACGGCTTTTCGGACTCTTTGAAACCTGGGATCACCTTCAACGGCAAGCGGAACCTACAGATTCCATTCGCGCAAGAAAGGATTCAGTACTGAAGGAAATACGCGAATTGCTCTCTAACCGAACCTACGTGCGCAATATCGTCAATGATCTCACTGCAACCGTTGGATACACCACCCCATGACACGTATCGTCGGCATTGATCTCGGCACCACCAACTCTCTGATCGCCTATATGGACGGGAACCGACCCGCCATCATTCCTGGGCGAACGGGACGTCCAATGGTTCCCTCGGTCGTCGCCATGACCGACAACGGACTGATTGTGGGTGATGCCGCCAAGGAACACTTGGTAAAGAATCCTGAACGAACGATCTATTCGGTAAAGCGATTCATGGGAAAGGGTTTGGCCGACGTACGAGGTGAAGCGCACTACTTTCCCTACGCCTTGGATGAGCAGGGTGGAGTGATCCGTATCAGGATCGGCGAGAAAAGCTATTCGCCTCCGCAGATTTCCGCCATGATTCTGAAGGAACTCAAACAACGAGCGGAGGCCCACCTGAGAGAAAGTATTACGAAAGCCGTCATTACAGTACCGGCCTACTTCAACGACAGTCAGCGTCAAGCGACGAAAGACGCCGGCATGATCGCGGGGCTGGAAGTGCTCCGGATCATCAATGAACCGACTGCCGCATCCCTGGCCTATGGCCTGCAGGAACGGACACAGGGCACGATTGCCGTGTACGATCTGGGCGGGGGAACCTTCGATATCTCTCTATTGAAGCTGAAAAACGGTATTTTCGAAGTGCTCGCGACGAACGGCGACACGCACTTGGGCGGAGACGACTTAGATCGGGTGATTGTTGATGCGCTGGTAAAGGACGTCTTTGACCGATACGGCCTCGATCTGACCCTGCATGCCGATACAATGCAGAGCCTGCGTTTGGAAGCGGAGCGGGCGAAAATTCGGTTGTCGGATGAACTCAAGACCGACATGATCTTGGATCTTCCCGACGGCAAAGGCCGGCACCATCGGGAATTGACCAGAGACCAATTGGAGGAGCTGACGCTTCCGTTGATCGAACGTTCATTAGGTCCTTGCCGCTCGGCTTTGAAAGATGCCGGGCTTACGCCGGCAGATATCGATGAAGTGGTGCTGGTTGGGGGCGCCACCAGAATGCCGCTGGTTCGACGGCAGGTGCAAGCACTCTTTGGAAAGGCCCCCCATTGCAATTTGAATCCCGATGAAGTCGTCGCCTTGGGAGCCGCCGTACAGGCAGATATTCTTTCCGGTGGAACGACCGACATGTTGCTCCTTGACGTGACCCCCCTCTCGCTCGGAATCGAAACCATGGGCGGAGTCATGAGTTCGCTGATTCGTCGCAATACCACCATTCCGACCAGTGCCAAAGAAATGTTCACTACGTATGTCGACGGCCAAACTTCCGTCGATATCCACATTCTGCAAGGCGAGCGTGAATTGGTGAAGGACAATCGCGGCCTCGCGCGCTTTCAGTTGAAAATGCCGCCGCTGCCGGCCGGAGTACCCCGCGTCGAGGTCAACTTCCTCATCGACGCCAATGGCATCCTCAATGTGTCCGCGAGGGACGTGCGGACCGGTGCGAGCCAGTCCGTGGCCGTGAAGCCATCCTATGGTCTTTCAGACGATGAAGTGGAACGGATGATCGGTGAGTCGTTCCAATTTGCCTCCCAGGACTTCAAGGCTCGGCAATTGATCGAGAGCCGCAATGAGGCGGAAGCCATTCTGAAGGCGACCAACAAAGCGCTTAGCCTGGGAAAGCACCTGCTGGAGAATGATGAATTGGCCGCGATCCAGACCTCTCTGGCAGACTTGGACCATGCCAGGCTGTCCGATGACCACAAGATTATTCGCAGCCGCATTCAAGAGGTGGAGAAGGCCACCCACCATTTTGCCGAGTTGTTGATGGACTCATCATTAAAGGAAGCGCTCCATAATAGAAAACTCTCAGAGATGACCGAGCATAGCCAGGGAACTTGATCGCCCTCAAGGAGCTTCCGAATGGACTTGAAATGGAACGATACCGAAGAAATCGCGATTCGCTTGGTTGAAGCCCACCCTGCCACCGATCCCCTCACCGTTCGCTTCACGGACATGCATACTTGGATCGTCGCCCTTCCCGAATTTAAAGATGATCCCAAAAAATCAAACGAAAAAACCCTCGAATCCATTCAAATGGCCTGGCACGAAGAGTATCAGGATTCACGGTCTTAACCCGGTCAACCGGAAGCCTTTTTCCTCCCCACTAGGCGGAGCCACGCTAGATACTCGTGAAGTCACTGTCATTGTTGGGGTATGTGCTCGCTGATGGAACCACAAGCTGGAGAACGAGCTTGGCGTATCGCTAGGGCTCGACCGAAGCTGGCTGGGAGGATTCCTGAATTTGATCGAGCTTATAGAAGTCGGTCGGATCAATCTTCGATCCGGCACTTTTGGTCGGTTCAGTGCCCTTGGTGAAGAGTTCGATAGTACCACGCTGTTCATCTTGATCCGCCAAGAGGGCGGTCATGGGATCGACCTTCACAAACAGCACCCCGTCGGGAATTTCAAAAGGCACGACGGGCAGCTGTTTGAGCGCCTCTTTCATAAAACTTATCCAAATCGGTAAGGCCGCATGAGACCCTGATTCGGTTTCTCCAAGCGGGCGACGGTCATCGAACCCCACCCAGGTTCCGGCAGCCAAATTCGGAGCCGAACCGATAAACCACGCGTCCGTAAAATCATTGGTGGTCCCTGTCTTTCCCGCCACTGGCCGATCAATGACCGTTTTGGCCGCCATGCCCGTGCCACGCTGCACCACATCTTCCATCATGTTCGTAATCAGGTACGCCGTCTCAGGCGACACTACCTGTCGGGGTTGAATAGCGGCCTGGTCCAACGTGCGGCCTGTCGTATCCTGCACACTTGCGACCGCATAGGGATCGACACGCAGTCCCTGGTTAGCGAACACGCCATAGACCGACACAAGTTCAACCAACCCCACACTGGAGGAACCCAACGCCAGCGACAGATCAGGCGCTAGAGGGCTCACGATACCGACCGTCCGCGCGAAATCGATCACGTTCCGGATTCCCACTTTGTCCAGCAGCCTCACAGTTGCAAGGTTATGCGAATGGATCAGGGCTTCCCGCAAACTGACGATGCCGTGAAAGCGCCTGCCGTAGTTTTCGGGCTTCCAAGTCTTGTCTTCCTCCACCTGTTCATAGACAACCGGGGCATCCAGCACGATTGTAGCCGGGCTCATCCCTTGATTCATGGCCGTGGCATAGATAATCGGCTTGAACGCTGACCCCGGCTGGCGACGGGCCAGCACGGCGCGATTATATTCACTGCGCGTAAAATCATACCCTCCGACCATGGCACGAATGGCGCCGGTCTTCGGGTCAATGGCGATCAAGGCGCCTTCGGCAACCGGTGTCTGCTCCAACCGCAGATGCACCGTTTCTTTGTCCAGCTTTTTGATTCCCACTTCGACGACATCGCCTAGGGCCAGGAGCTGTTTCAGATTTTTGACCTGAACAGTATCCTTCGTGGGATCTTTGCCTTTCAAACGTTTGGATGCCCATGCCATGTCGTCGAAAGCGAGCCGCCCGGTGCTGCTTCCGACCTGAATCAGCACATGGTCCTTGGAGATCTTCGTGACCACTCCTTCCATCATATCTCCCTCTGCAAGCTTCACAGAGGGATCAGGCGCCGGCACCTCCAAGGCTGCAAGGTCTACGGTTCGGACCGGGCCACGCCAACCCTGACGTTTGTCAACCTCTCGCAATCCACTAAAGACGGCCCCCTCCGCCGCCTTCTGCATATCGGTGTTGAGAGTGGTGAATACCTCCAGTCCTCCCTTGTACACCATCGCTTCGCCGAATTTGGCCACCAACAGCTGCCGGATATACTCGACGAAATACGGACCCAGGTGTTCGCTTCCAGGCCGTCGGAAATTCAGTTTTTCAGCAACCGCCTGTTCTCGATCGGCCCGAGGGATGAATCCCGCATCCTCCATTCTGCTCAGCACGTGTTCTTGCCGCTTCTTCGCCCGGTCGTACGCCTTGAACGGGGAATAGTGGTTCGGCGATTTAGGAAGTCCTGCCAGGAACGCCGCTTCAGCCAACGACAACTTCGGAAGCTCTTTTCCGAAGTAGGTCTGACTGGCTGCCGCCACACCGTAGGCGCCTTGGCCAAAGTAGATTTGATTCAGATACATTTCGAGAATCTGTTCTTTGGTCAGCACCAATTCCATCTTATAGGCCAGAATCAGCTCGCGCAGTTTCCGGTCGAATGTCCGCTCCGTGGAAAGAAACAGGGAACGCGCCAACTGCTGTGTAATCGTGCTCGCCCCTTCGACTTTCCGGCCCCCATGGCGAATATTGGTCCAGGCCGCGCGGAGAATCCCGACGATATCGAGACCCGGGTGTTCGAAGAACCTCGCGTCTTCGGTCGCAATGACGGCCTTAATCAGATTTTTGGGGATTTCCTGCAGTGGCTTGAGAAAGCGGCGCTCAATGAAAAATTGTCCGATCACCTGTCGATCATCGGAATAGACCCGCGTCACAAGGCTCGGCTGGTAATTTTGCAAAGGCTCCAGCGACGGAAGATCTTGGGAGAAATACCAAAGGATGCCGGCCGCGCCGCCGCCCCCAAGAGCCAACGCCAGGAATATCGTGATCAGAGCGATCTGCCACCATCGCCAGCGCCGACGAGGCCGCTGCGGCTTATCAAATAAATGATCGAGTTCGGGCATGAAATTGGATGATCGTGAGGAAGCGAGACTGCAACGCCATCACACCATACAATGCACGTCCGATAAACTCAAGCAAGGGTGTGATCATCGACGGACAGCCGTCACAGGATAATTCGACATCGGCTTGTAGGAATGAGTTTAAATCAGGTATACTCCCCCAGTTAGACGCCTCCATAAGGAAGGCGTCTTTTTTTTGGCACTCTCATGGCATTGGAGAATATGAACACGTCAGCGCCCTCATCCACATCTTCCCATGGACTGCACGCGCCGCAAGGTCGCCGTGCCGACATTCGAAACATCGCAATCATCGCCCACGTCGACCATGGCAAAACGACTCTCGTCGACGCGGTGCTGCGCCAGACCCATGTCCATCGTAAAATCGATGACATGGGAGAACGCATCATGGATTCAATGGACCAGGAACGTGAGCGCGGCATCACGATCCGGGCCAAGAATGCGAGCGTGACGTACAAGGGCGTGAAGATCAATATCGTCGATACGCCGGGCCACGCCGATTTCGGTGGCGAAGTGGAGCGCACGCTTCGAATGGTCGATGGGGTATTGATTCTTATCGATGCCAAGGAAGGTCCGATGCCGCAAACCACGTTCGTTCTCAGGAAAGCGCTGGCCCTCGGACACAAAGCCATCGTGGTCATCAACAAAATCGATCGCCCCGACGCGGTCATCGACGATGTGGTGAACCGGACCTTCGATCTCTTCGTGCATCTGGGCGCCACCGACGAACAGCTTGATTTTCCCATCGTGTATACGTCTGCGATCAAAGGCGTGGCCACGTTGGACTTACAGCAACCGGGGACCGAGATCTCCCCGCTGTTGGAAACCATTCTCGATAAAATCCCCGCGCCGGCAATCAACCGGGACGCTCCCTTCCAGCTTCTCGTGTTGGCTCTCGCTCAGGATTCCTATAAGGGAAAGATGGGAATCGGCAAAATTCAATCAGGATCGATCGCTCGTCGTCAAAACGTCGTGACACTCACTAAAGACGGCGGTCAAGTCCCCGGCAAGGTTTCCGATCTCGCAGTGTTTTCAGGATTGGAGCGTACCGATGTAGACCTGGCTGAAGCAGGTGAAATTGTGGCCCTCTCCGGCCTGGAAGAGGTCAACATCGGAGACACCATTGCAGATCCGGCGAATCCGGTCGCACTCCCGCGCGTGACGATCGATGAACCGACTGTGCAGATGACCTTTTCGGTGAACAACAGCCCATTCGCCGGTCGCGAGGGCAAATACCTCACGTCACGCCATCTCCGCGAGCGGCTGTTCAAGGAATTGGAAACCAACGTGTCGCTGCGCGTGCAGGAAACCGATAGCGCCGACCGTTTTTTGGTGGCAGGCCGCGGCGAACTTCATCTCGGTGTGCTGATCGAACAAATGCGCCGCGAAGGATATGAGCTGCAGATTTCGCAACCTGAAGTGATTCTGCACCGAGAGGGTGACAACGTCACGGAGCCTTTCGAAGAGTTGACTATACAGGTCCCCTCGGAGTATCAAGGCCCGGTCATCGAAGAAATAGGCAAGCGGCGCGGTGAACTTCGCCACATGAAGCTGGTGCATTCCGAAGGAACGGCCAGTGAAATGCACATCGAGTATCACATACCGACACGCGGCATCATCGGCCTCAAGAACATCCTTCTGGCCAAGACGCGGGGCACCGTCATCCTGCACCATGTATTTTCAGGATACGCGCCCGCCGATGAAAAGAGCCTCCTCGTGGCGCCCCATGGCTCGCTGGTGGCCTTCGAAGCCGGAACCAGCACCGCCTATGCGCTTTTCATGAGCCAGGAGCGCGGGGAACTGTTCATCGGCGCCTCGGTGGACGTCTACCAAGGCATGGTCGTCGGCCAAAACAGCCGCGACGAGGACCTCGATGTGAACGTGTGCAAGCAGAAGCAACTGAGTAATATGCGCGCATCGGGTACAGACGAGGCGTTAGTACTGACACCGCCGCGTGAAATGTCGTTGGAATTCGCCATGGAATACATCGGCCAAGATGAACTGGTCGAGGTGACACCGAAGCATCTCCGCCTTCGTAAGCGACTCTTGAACCCGGACGACCGCCGGAAGGCGAAGAAAAGCGGTAAGTAACTACGGCAGACGATCAACGCTCTACCCGGCGCTCTGCATGAAAATTCGGAAAAAAGCGCCGAGACTTGCGTTCGCCAAGTCCCCTCTCTATTTGATCGGCTATCGCGATTTTTCTCCCTCCATTGAAAAACTGAAGATCTGGTACGACCTTCACTACGGCGGCCCGCTCACCTGCCGAGTCATGGAATCAGGACGAGGGGCGCATGTCAACCATGGTCCCTGGCATGCCCACCTGCTGACCAGCATTCCGGAAGCAGAGGCTGCACAATGGCGCCGCATGTTGTCCTGGGACCATCCTAGACTTGAAGCCGTGGCACCTGCCGGCTCCACACCAAGCGCCATCGTAGACGCCATTCTCGTCACCGCCCGTCTCGCCCGCGGCCTGACTTTACTCTCACAAGGCACGGCTTTCGATATGGTCTCCCACGAGTACTCCAATCCTTCCGATTGGAATGATCGACCCTTGGATATCTTTCATGTCCGCGACCATGTCTTCGTTCAACACAGCGAGGCAGATGACTTATCTTTCGATTGGTTCTACACCCTCGGCTTGAGCAAGTTCGGATTGGACGAATTGGAAGTGCTCCAGCCTCGAGGGCTCCCGGAAGCAGAAACTATGGCCCTCCTCATATCGGCAGCCGACGAGGTCTTGCGAATAGGGCAGAATCAAAAAATGGGACATTCGTTGGACCTTCCTGCGCGGGCCCAAACGATTCGTTTCATTACCCATCGCACCGCCGCGCCGACCGGCCGCATGGTGGCATTCCGACAAATTACGACTGAAGCAGAATGATCATCTGGTCCCTGACCGCACAGCAACATCGAGTCGTTCCGGCGCTCGTCGGCTATTCCTAGGTCTTCTGGCCCCGTTGACAAGGTTTTTCCAGGCGTGGTACCACGAATGGGTTTGCGTCGTAGCGTGGATCTAACCTAGGAGGAATGCGATGAGTGATGTGGCTGCAGAAATCAAGGTCGGCGATACCGCGCCGGATTTTACATTAAAGGATCAGGATCAGAAGGACGTGAAGCTGAGCGAGTTCAAGGGTAAAAAGAATGTCGTTCTGGCGTTCTACCCACTCGATTGGAGCCCTGTCTGCCAAGGTGAAAATAAGTGTCTTACCGATGACTTTCCGCAATTCCAGAATGCCAACGCCGAGCTGTTTGGCATCAGCTGCGACAGCTTTTTTTCCCATAAGGCCTGGGCGGATTCTTTGGATCTCAAGCACCGGCTTCTCTCCGACTTCAATCGTGAGGTCGTCAAGAAGTACGGGCTCTATTTCGAACCGTTGAATTGCGGTAAGCGGGCGACCGTCATTGTCGACAAGAACGGCAAGGTCGCCTATGTGAAGGTACAGGAAATAAAAGTGGCACGGGAAGACAAAGACATTCTCGCGGCCCTCGCGAAGCTGAGCTAGGACGATGCCGAGGACTGAGTGGTGAGGGCGCACACTTGCCCCTCGCTCGGCCCTCGGCCTTTTGTTAAGGAACCCCGATGACCGGCACAGTCCAAGACGTCCGTGACGACAACTACAAAGACTACACCGACAGCGAAGGGGCTGTGGTCGTCTATGGACTGGCCACCTGCGAACCCTGCAATCAGTACGATCCTATTCTGGCTGAAACCGCCGCCAAGTTTCCTACCATCAGGATCGGTAAGGCTAAAATGCACGTTCCCGGCCGATGCCGAGAGATTAAAAAGACGCACACATTTGAAACCTACCCCACGACGCATTTTTTCGCACGGGGGAAACTCCTACTTACCAGGGAAGGTATAGTCCAACCGGCTGAACTGGCCGCATTGATCTCAGACCATCTCCTGAAATGACTCTCGGACCTTCCGGCAGCCGTTGGACGCTGACAGCCTCATCCGATCATCACCTTGATTTTCTACATGTAGCGAATGAGGCAGCGCCGTCGGCTGTCGGGAGGGTGACAGGGTTCCATGAGACATCCCGAGCGGCAGTTCCGCATACCAGTCGGTACGAAACCACCGACAATAACAATGGCCTTCGGAACCATGTATCGTTCCAAGCGTACGGCCCTATTCTTTCATGGCGTCACCGCATTGCTAGGCTGCCTCCTGTTTATCGGGCAAGTGGAAGCGAATGACCCAGCACCGACTCTCACAGGTTCCATCCTATCCAGCCGGTATGATCCCAGCCCCATTCATCATTTCGTTGTTCTGACCGGTACTCGTAACGATGCGCCGATGGCCCTCATTCCCGCCGGCGAATTCGCCATGGGAAGCGACCGCGGGCAAGATGACGAACAACCGGTCCATCGCGTCTCTCTCGATGCATTTTATCTCGATGTATACGAAGTCACGGTCTCCCGCTACGCCGAGTTTCTAACCTCACAGCAGGTGGCCCCGCCCTTCAAGTGGAGTGAAAGCAGACCAGGATCTCACAGCAACAAACCTGTGACGGGGGTCGATTGGTTCGATGCGCGAGACTACTGCAGATGGGTCGGGAAACGGCTGCCGACAGAAGCCGAATGGGAAATGGCGGCGCGAGGGACCGAGGGCCGGCTTTATCCCTGGGGCAATGACCATCCAACCAGGTCCCACGTGAACGCTGGTCAAAAGTCATGGCAGGGTTATGACACACTGACCAATGTCGGGCGATACGAAGCGGGGAAAAGCCCTACCGGCCTCTACGATATGGCAGGGAATCTTTGGGAATGGGTGGCAGACTGGTACGATCCGACCTATTACCAGTTCAGCCCTCGGGACAACCCAGCCGGTCCTGCCGCAGGACCGCTCAAGGCCTTGCGCGGTGGCGCCTGGAACAATGATGCTGCGTCCATCCGATCGGCCAATCGAGCTGGATACATTCCCAAGGCACGCCGGAACGACGCCGGGTTTCGTTGCGCAAGGGACCTGAAGTCTTCCGGCAGTCGTTAAAACAGACGTGAGCTGAACGATGGGAATTCCAAGGGACGCATGGCCTGATTCACTTCCGCCGCATGACCCGTGGATCGCAACCGGATCTTAAAGACCACTCGCCGGCTCTTGTCCCGATCGGGTATTTGTGACTTCTCCAAGATGAGATCCTGGCGCCCTCGGCCGCTGGCAGAGGTCTTCTGATGAAAACAACGATAGGCCCAGGGCGCCAAATCCTGGATGACCTCCAGTCCCTTTACCATCACATTCAGCGACCGCTCCTGACTCAGCTTCAAATTAAGGATATCCGACCCGCGATCGTCGGTATGGCCTTCGATCACGAGCGAGTCGATCCGATCACGCAACGTACCGCAAAGCAGCGCCGCATAGGTCGGCATGGCGTCGGTCAAGAATCGATCCGCCACGGGGGAAAGCGATCCTTTCCCGAACTCGAAATTAAGCAACGCTTCCGGCACGACAATCCGCACCACATTGGAATCGTTTGGGTCTGTATCCAGTGAGAGATCGAAACGTTGAAAATGATCGCGCAACACATCCCTGACATCATCCGTCGTCGTTCCGTCCGCCTTCCGCTCAGTCGCCGGCTCATGAAGCGGCGCCTTCGCTTCTGACTCCGTTTCCGACACTTTGGTGACATAGGCGCTGAAAAGCAGAATGAAAATAACGGCCAGCGACGTCATCAAATCCGTGATGCCGATGGTGAGGACGGAAGACTGTTCGGAAGAAGGCGGCGAGACGTTCATGTTCATGTCAGACCAGGCTCTTCATTTCGGCGCCCTGTCGCCAAGCGGCAAACCATCGTAACCCCAGCATGCTGTCTTCTGGAATGGGTTCACGGGTTGCTTCTAGAGCCGGAGACTCATCGAATGATCTCGGCTCAAGATCGTTGTCACCGGCTTTCCAGCCATGATCGCGCTTGAGTTCATCTACCGAACGTGCGAGCGTGTGAATTGCCTGGTTCAATTCCTGAATCGGCTCGACCATGGTCTGATGCATCACTCGTGACAATTCCTCCGCAAGAAGCTCCGGAGCAGTGCCACGGCCCCCAGGATCTCTTCGGCTCAACACCTCAACCGCCTCCCTCAGCGCAGTCACGGTGGGACTCAAGCGATCGCTAACTGTCCCTGCAAGGCGATCACCGAGATCCCCGGTCGGCGCCCCTGCAGCAGCCGCCGCCTGAGATGTCCCGCCTCCTGGAGTGAAATTCTCAAGCATCTGTTCCATGGTCTTGCGAGGAAACAATTCGTCGACCACCGTGACGAACTCTTGTTGCGTGGTGGCCAACCGATGGAAAGAGGACTTTTCGATGAGGACGAATAGATTGGCACAGACCAAGCCGACGATCGAAGTGAGGAATTTACCCGCCAATCCGTTGATCAGACCTTGAATGCCGATGATGTGGGATCCGTCTGCATGGAGCTTGCTCAAGCCGATGAGAATCGCCAGAAACGTCAGCAGCAGACCTATCCCGGTGATCAATGAGGGAAACTGATGGTAGAAGGCCAGGTTCAGCCGGTTGTTCAACAGACCGCGCGGGAAAAAGTCAGCGGCCGTGCGCGTTGCAAAGATTCTCGGCTCAATGAACCATGCGGTCCGCTCTATGATGAATGTCTTACGGAACTGCAGCCAAGCCTGCTCGAGACAGGGCTCTCGTCGCATGGCCTTGTCGAGTGCGTGCAGGTCATCCAGGTCAATACGTTCCGGCTGCGGACAAACCTGGGCCTGGTTGGCTGTCCTTCTGGCCTCGCTTAGGCCGGGGATCGTCAGCCAAGCAGATTGCCGACCCTTGCGACCGCCGGCGAGTGTGGCCAACGTTGGCCATATCCGCTGGTAACAACTCTGCACGATGGAAATGGCGGCCGTGAGCCTCCCCACATGCCAAAGGAAAAATCCCAGCAAACAACAAGAGCCGAGCCAACTCAACATGGGGCTGTGAAGATCCCCCAGGAAGGCTACGTCTTGGCTCAAGAATTCCCAAATGGATATCATCGCGTCAGTACCTCCGGATGAAAACGAGCAGCGCGCCGGATGCCGAACAGGTTCAACTTCCGGGCCACGATGCTTGCCTATTGGAGGTACCGAAAAATCAGGGAATTATACCTTTGGCCACGGCAGGTCCCGAAGCTTGCGGGCAAGAACTGCCGCAGGGATGGATCTTTCTGCAGCCCTGTCGATGCGCTCTAGCCGACTTCGTCGACCGTTGGCCCCAATCCCAATTGGGCTCGCAAAAGATCGTGACGAGTAATGGATCGGACGACCTTGCCGTCTTGCACCACGGGCAAAATCTGGAATCCCATTTCAAACATGCGCGCGACGCAGCTCAACGTGGTATCCTCCTTCACGCCGACAAAGGCCGAATTCATAATGTCCTGCGCCCTGGCCTGTTTAAGATCCATTCCCTTGTCGATGGCCCGAATCACATCCCCTTCATTGATAAAACCGAGAAACTCGTAATCTTGACCTACTACGGGCGCGCCACCCAAATGATTAGTGACCATTTCTATGGCCACATCCATTGCGCTGTCTTCTGGCTTGAACTGCCGGATTTTTGTGCCGACGATATCTCCGACGATGCGATAACCCTCTGCCGGAGTCCCAGCCACATCTGTAATGACTTTCATCATAGCCTCCATGTTTTCCATGCAAGTTGTTACTGCTGCATGTATAGTCTTTCAGCAAAAAGCGCGACACTGGGAAAATCCCTAAAGGATTTCAAAGAATGATGTTGAGGCTTGCCAATCGACCACCCGTCTTGTTTAATAAACGGGCATGGGGTTCCAGTCTTCCGTTCCAATAAGGCAACGACATGGCGATTCCCTGGGCTACTGCATTGCTGGTCTTCAAAAAATTAATGCCGGTCATCGTTGACAGGGCTCCGGAATTCTTGAACAACTTGGAGCGATACCGCAAGGTCTCTACGGCTTCCGTCTCAGCGACCTCTGATCCTTCTCTCGAGATGTTGCAGGCGCAGCTCGATACTCACCAGCAAGCCATTGCCCTGCAGACCGAAACCATCGCGCGTCTTCAAACCAGATTGAGCGCCACAAGACGCTCGCTCACCATAGCCTGGAGCGTCCTCATAGCGACCGCTCTCTTATCCGCCTCGATCCTCGTTGTTTTGCTTTCACGATCGTAGCCAGCTCCGGATCCGACGGACCTCCTCGGCTGCCGTATAGCGGATGGCTGCGACTATCGCGCACCATCTTTTCTTTGCGACCAGCCTAGAAATGAAATGCTTAATGGGGGAAGAACATTTGTAATCGGGCAATCCGATGGAGCGAAACCTACCGGCTAAGCAGGAAACAGAATGATGTGAAGGATCAGTCTGTGCAGGGAAGTCTCAGGGACGGGTCAGCCGGCATATTCAAAAGACAGGTCGCGGGTTTGAACGAGTTTGATGAGTTGCAGAGTGCCTGATGGGATGGCCGCTCCGATACGATCCCATACGGCCTTGGCCAGATATTCTCCGGTGACGATCTGCGTAGCGAGCACGAGGCGTAAATCCTGTCCATCGAACGGGGACATTACACGTTCATTCACCAGTCGATCCAACGCCACGATATCGGTGACCATCCCGGTTTCAGAATTGATGGGTCCATGGACAGTTACGAACACATCCCAGGTATGGCCACGATGATCGTCATGCACGGCGGTAAAGGAGTAGCGCCGGCTGACTGACGCCACATCAAGTCCGGCTTCCGCCGTCAGACCGGCACAGAGATCCTCATCTTCGTACAGCCAGATCCGCTGCAGGGTTCCAATGCTCTGTTGCGCTTGCAGCTTGTCCCACAGAACTCGCGCAATGTTTTCGGAGGTCGGAATCTGCCGTTCGAAATAGGACATGTCGAGATTGAGATGCTTATGGTCGAATTCTTCCAAGACCTGTAGCAGAACACGTTTCAGGTCGAAAAGATTCACCACCATGCCGGTTCTCTGATCGACTTCCCCCGCCACAGTCACTTCCAGCATGTAGTTATGGCCGTGGCCCGGCTCGTTGTAGCAGGCTCCGAAGACCGCACGATTCTTCACCGCGTCCCATTCCGGTTTGTGATACCGATGCGAGGCGGCAAACTCGATGCGTTTGGTCAATAACACAATGGACATACGGTTCAATCTTGACGGTTCATCTTTCACTATCGAATACGAACGATGGGCTGCTCCCGCTCAGCCGTCGAATATCGGACCTTGATCCCGCCCGCACTCACGCGCGCAAGTCAGAGAGCCATTCCTCTCGCATCGGCCAGGGCACTTCCGCTTCAGCCTCATAACCGCCGTGTTGAACCGCCAGAGCGACGCGAGCGCCCTCATTCCCGATAGCTTGTACCATGGCGGCTGTCGGATGAAAACGAACAAAATGTACCGCGCTGATCTTGCTTTCGTGGCTGTGGCCCCCTTCGAATGTTCCATAGACGACCTCGCCCGCAGCCCGTAGGCCGACGGTGTTGCCGTGATCCAAGCCCATGAACAGATTGAGCCAATGCTTCATCGTTTCAGGATCCGTGAGTTCAATCAAGAGAGTGGCGCTCAATTCGCCGGAGGCCGGGAGGAGTGCGTTATAAACATCCAATTCATCCTGAATCTTTCCTGGATCGACGATGCGCTCGACGCGGATCATTTCCTGAACTTGAAAACGAAGGGTCTCTCGATTTTCAAACAGCAACGTGATTTTTTCACCTACGGCAATGCGCCGCCGCCGCTTCAGGTCGATGATGGTCTGCCGGTACGCGTCGCGCTGCCGCTCGTACTCCTCATGGGTGGTCAGGTCATGGTGCGTGAGAGCTTTCATCATTCCTGTTCAACCTCTTTTGGACTCGGCACCGGTTCCAGGCGATAGGTCAAGAGGCACAAGGATCGCTGGGCAACCCGTAGGCGTCCCGTACGATCTGGATAGGATGGCGTACCGTGTTCCCTCCGACATGTGCTACAGCCCCGGCTTGATCGAGCTGCAGCGCTGCCAGCGGACAATCGGATGCTACCAAATCGGCCGGCGCCTGCTCGATCGCCCGCACCGCCTTCTGTGCAATTTTCATGGAGAGTGGGAAAAATTCCGTCTTGGCCGACCAGGATCCATCATGCCCGGAACACTTTTCAATCACCTCGACCTTCGCTCCGGCGCATTCCATCAGTTCCTTCGATTTGAACCCGATATTTTGATCGCGCAAGTGACAGGGCACTTGATAGGCCACCCGGCCTGGATTCTGCGCGAAGTCTGTTGCCAAACTTCCCTCCCGCTTCAGCTTCATAAGATACTCGCAAATGTCATAGGTGTGCTCGGCGACCTGCTTTGCATCCTCTCCGGGCACCAGATTTTGATACTCGCGCTTTACCATGAGACTGCAACTAGGGGCCGGAATGACAACGTCATATCCCCGGTCGATCCAAGATTTCAGCGAGCCGATATTTCGTTGAGCTGCCGCCGCCATTGCCGCCGTATCCCCAATGTCGAACGCCGGCATCCCGCAACAGGACTGATCCGGCAACGCTACTTGGACATTGTTTTTTTCCAACACTTGCACCGTTGCCTTGCCCACATCAGTCATTTGGTAATTGACCAGACAACTGGCGAACAACGCCACTTTCTTCCCAACGGACGAGTGGTCGGCTGAAGGCCGCCGTGCCCACCAATGTGCAAATGTCTCACGCTGATAGTGCAGCACTTGACGATCACGGTGAACACCCATCGCGGCTTGCAGAAGAGCCCGAAACCAGGCTTGTCCCAAGCTCCAGTTGACCAATGGTGCGAACCTGCTGTTGATTCGTCCCAACAGATCGGTTCTGGTCAGCAACCAATCCCGCCATGAGGTTCCGCGTTCCGCAGATAGTCGCTTCTTCCAGACCGCCATGAGCAGGGGAAAATCGATTCCATAGTGATGGGGCGGGGTATAGGGACAATGGTTGTAGCAGAGCTTGCAATAGTAGCATTCATCAACGACCCGGTGATGATCCGTCGGAGTGAATTTCGTCACGTCACTCTCATATTCATCGACCCGATCCAACAGAGTGTTGAAGGAAGGGCAGAGATTGAAACAGCGGCGACATCCGTCGCATACGTCGTAGATGCGTAGCGTTTCCTGTTCAAGCGTGGCCGGATCAACAGGTTGAAGCAGGCGTAGCTCTTTCACCTATGAGCAGGTCCTTATCATAATAGGGGGCATCGAGATAGGAGCATCGAGCGGAAATCAGGGTGGAGCCGACATACCTCCGACCCACCCTGCTTCCCGTGCTCGTGCCCCCGGGCGTTGCCGGAGATATTAATACTGTTTTAAACTGTCGAGGCCCTTGGTAAATCGATTGGCATGGGACCGTTCGGCTTTAGCCAGGGTCTCAAACCATTCGGCCAATTCTGAGAATCCTTCATCACGCGCCGTCTTGGCCATCCCAGGATACATCTGTGTGTACTCGTATGTTTCTCCCTCGATGGCGGATTTCAAGTTGGCTTCCGTGTTCCCAATCGGCACACCGGTCGCAGGATCCCCAACCTCCTTGAGAAAATCCATGTGTCCAAAGGCATGGCCTGTTTCCGCTTCGGATGTGTCCCGGAACAACCCACCGACATCGGGATACCCTTCTATGTCGGCCCGACGTGCAAAATACAGATAGCGCCGATTGGCTTGTGACTCACCAGCGAAGGCGTGTTTCAGGTTCTCGTGACTTTTCGTGCCTTTTAAACTATTTCCCATGCTGTCCTCCTTACCTTAAAATGACGAGTCACTCTCGCTGCCTGCTACGTTGTTGGCGGTCGTCCCGCAATTGGTTGACAATCCGCACAATACCCGTGGAACTCAATACGATGTCCGAGAATCTGGAATCCCCTGGCTTGTCCGCTGGAGAGGACCACCTGATTCAACGCCTCGTCCATGACATCCAGAATTCGACGGCACCCGAGGCAAATCAGATGATGATGCACGGCGACATTTGCATCGAATCGTGCCACTTCGTGGCCCACGTTAACTTCCTGCACGAGAGCGGCCTGCCTCAAAATTCCCAGGGTGTAGTAAACGGTATTTCGGGAGATCGACGGATACTGGCGTTTCACCGTTCTGTACAGATCATCTGCAGTCGGATGGCTGGTGGTTTCAGCCAAGGCCCTATAGATAGCCACGCGCTGCCTGGTTAGACGGACCGCGTGCCGACGGAAACGCATCTGAATCGCTTGATTGTCCAGTTTCATGCCATCTCTAGTTAGGAATCATTCCTACATAGCACGATGAACGGGCCCACTTCAATACTAGAGTCGGCCATCAGGAGTTCGAACGTTGTCGACCTGGAACGTTACAACGGTGGGCGGAGAGATGACGTAGCGAGGTTTAAAGATGTGGGTTTGACAGCATGCGAGAACCTGATCGCGGGACAACTGCATGTATCCTAAAATCAGGGCGCATTGTAGCGGGGTACTTGCGCAGTCATGTCCGCCAGACATTTATACGATTGATCTTTTGCGGAGAGCAGCGGTGCCTTCACGGGCCAGTCAATGGCTAGATCAGGATCGTTCCATAGGATGCCCCGTTCATCCGCAGGCGAATACACATCCGTGCATTTATAGAGAAACGCAGCTTCTTCACTGAGGACGCAAAACCCATGGGCAAATCCAGGAGGAACATATAATTGACGCATGTTTGTATCGGATAACTCTACCCCGTACCACTGTCCAAATGTCGGAGACCCCTGACGAATATCGACCGCCACGTCATACACCAAACCTCTGACCACCATGACGAGTTTCCCCTGCGGCCGAGTCAACTGATAGTGAAGCCCGCGCAACGTCCCGCGAACGGACCAGGAAAAATTATCTTGCACAAACGGTTGACCAATCCCGGCTCCGCTATATCGCGATTCGCGATAGATCTCGACAAATTTCCCCCGCGCGTCTCCAAACACATCGAGTTCGATTTGCAATAGGTCCTTGAGCGGCGTCGGAACAATTTGCATGGCACCTCCACAAGGTTATTGGGCGGCAATGGCCATCATACCTAGTTCTCATTCAGGGAACCAGCCGGTTTGTCCGACACAAGCTGGACAGCTGCTTACGCCACGCAACCGCTCCAGGTATCCTCCATCAATGCATTCTGCATGCTGGCGCGCAAGAAACGACGACCAGACATGTCCCACCAGGCTCGCCCATGGGCCTTGGAGCGTGGCAGAAGCTCCGAGGACTTTGTCAGTTTCGATCCGAAGGATCAGACGACGGAGGAGGGTCTGGATAAAGTTTCTGCAAACGATCGATCAAGGGTTCCGCGGCGGGACTACTGGCTCGTGTCGGATCGCTGGGGGGATGATCCCATGTAAGGACAGAAATCCCTGCTTCAGCAAAAAGTTCCCGGATCGTAGCCACGAGCGCATCCAGCGTCAACTCCGTGCCGAATCGGAGATTGAGCACGCGCTCTTCCGGACTGACCGGCGGAGGGTCGGTGCTTACCAGCGCCCAACATCGGTCGAAGACCCTACGCCGTACATCTTCCGGCACGTTCAGCGTGGCCAAGTCAGAGGTGCAGAGCGCCGACACCATGAGAACAAATTGCAGATCAGGCATGCCCGGTCTCTGGATATTGAGGGATTGCATAGTGGTATTATTAGGCGCGGTTGGCTGGGAGTCAATTCCCTCGCTTCCCGGAGAGGAATATTACATGCGTTGCAGACCGATTGAGAGGATACAGGTCGCATGGTAACGATTACACTGATGGGACAATTGCAGACGACAGATGGAGAACGAGACCTCGCTTGTGAGCTTGCCGCCCCGCTGAGTGTTCGGCAAGTCATACAACGGCAGGGCCGCGGACTCCGCCACATGCTTCAGCTCTTACGAGAAAAGAAGGTACTGGTCACGATCAACAAACGCATCGCCAGTGAGGATTCTCTCGTCCAGGACGGAGACGCGGTTCGCTTCGTCGGGCATGACGGCTCCGGAGGAAGCGGATTGGCTCCATCTTTTTAACTCGGAACCAGTTAAAGGATCTTGCCGATCCACGAGGCACGCGTTTGAGGCAAAAAGGCCGGTGCTCTATGACGGAGCACCGGCCATCCGGTTGAGGGGAGGAATAACGAACAAATGACTATTTCTTTCCGAGGATCGAATCCTTGGCCATCTTCGCAACGCGGAATTTCACCACCCGCTTCGCCGGAATCTTGATCGGCTCACCCGTCTGCGGATTCCGGCCCATGCGCGCCTTCCGATTGGCTAACACCAGCTTCCCGATGCCGGGTACGACGAAAGCGTTCTTCGCTTCACGATAGGCGAGAGCGGCAAGGTCATCCAATAATTGGACGGCCGTTTTCTTCGTAATCTCCGCCTTTCCGGCGAGATGGTCAGCAATCTGCGATTTCGTCATCGACTTGGCCATGCGTTCCTCCCTTTTTTGAACAACGAATGAGGTGAACTGATGTGTTCGGTCTATGGACTCGTATGTGCAGAAGATGGAGATGGAATCTGCGTCTATCCCGCGTAATCAGCCAGAAAACAGGGCGAGAGTGTATCCAAAGCCCTGGGGGCTGTCAAGAGCCGCCGACCGGAAACCAGCATCTGGACGGGTGATTTGTGTATTTCGCGCCTTGCACGTCATGCGGAGCACAGAGTAGAGTAAGGCGAATCGCAACTGTTCATCGCATCACTTAGGATCAAGAGGCATTTGCATGGCCAAAGAACTTCGTATTCTCCCATCCACTACACAGCCTGCCGAGGGCGCCGCAGCGGAAGCGATCGTATACTCCCGGGTGTTCTGCAGAAATGAGAATGCTCCTCCTCTGCGGCTATTGGTAGATTTTTTGAAATCGCGGGGGCAGCTCCCTATCCTTCCGCCCGACATGGACGATGCCATGCTGGACGAATGGGCCTGGGTCCAAGTCATTCTGGGCTATGCGCAGGAGCGCAAGCCGATCCATGTGTTTTGCGTCCGCGATCGTGGCAGCTATACGGATGTGTTCGAACAGGAACAAAAACAATTTCTCGAAACTCTCATGGCCCATGATGATATTGAAGCCAGCCTTGCTCAGGAGCATGTGACACGTGCACGATTCATCCTTACTACAAGGATGATCGACGCCGACGTGACCGAGGAAGGCTACGACTTCAACGGATGGATTCTGGAATTTTTTCAAGAGCATTGTAACGGCATTGTCCAGATCGATGGACAGGGTTTCTTCTCACCCAAAGGGGAACTCATCGTCGATCTTTCGCTGCCACAGGAGTAGATGCCATGGGGGCCCGGACATCCTCCCATGTCCCCCTTCCACTGTTTCAACAAGCAGAGCAATGGTTCCAACGCGCGCAAGCCGCGCTATTGGGTGCGATTCCTTGCCGCCGAGGCTGTTGTCAGTGCTGCACCGGAACCTTTCCCATCACTCAACTCGATGCGCTGGAGTTGCAACTCGGCCTCGACACGTTACCATCGATGGAGCGGGACGCCATCGTGACGCGCGCCCGTGCCCAGATCGCCACACTTGAAACAGCCTATCCTGTCCTCCGGTCAAGGCCTGGACTGGATGAGTGGGATGATCGCACCGTCGATGAGGTGGTCGAACGTTTCAGCGAACTCCCTTGCCCTGCCCTTACAGCAGACGGGGCATGCGGCATGTACGCATTCAGACCCATGACTTGCCGAACCATGGGCATTCCAATTGAGTCCGACGGTCTGGTGCAAGGGCCCTGCGCCGTCCAGACTGCCGTTCCAATCATCCGTCTCATGCCAAGCCTTCGAATCGATGAAGATCGATTGGCCGAGGATGAAGCCGTCTCATTGTCGATCCTACGCCGCGCTAAATCAGCCTCAGGAGAAGAGCTCCTGTTGCCCTACGGGTTCTTGCCGACTCATGGTTTCTCTCCCTAGACAGCAATGGAAACGCTGTGCTACTGTCACTCGTCTCTTCGGGAGGAAGCGCCTGTAGCTCAGTGGATAGAGCATCAGCCTCCGGAGCTGAGGGCCACAGGTTCAAATCCTGTCAGGCGCACCATTCGCTCCGTCAGGCACACGCCGCGATCGAAACATAGTGCACACCGGTGGGGCCGTTAGCTCAGTTGGTAGAGCAGCTGACTCTTAATCAGCGGGCCGTAGGTTCGACCCCTACACGGCCCACCATTTAACTCCTCGTTATCTCAATCATATTTCTATCATCCACATCTGCAACCACCACGATTCCATTTCTCGGTTGCGCTGGGGTTGCATTCGTCGCCTCAGAGAAGGCGTCTACTGCGCCTCTGTGGATACCTGGAATTAGGTGTCCGTATCGGTCAATTGTGACCTGTATCGAGGAGTGCCCAAGTTGCTCCTTCACATAAAGCGGATTCTCTCCTCGCATCAAAAGGAGGCTCGCATACGTGTG